>NZ_VOYL01000007.1:0-91244 GCF_013420295.1 Acinetobacter sp. YH01018 | reverse complement strand
ATCAATAACACAGAAGATTTCTGTAAAATCAAACATGGTGGTTAGAGTCTTTGGTTTGTGTAGTAACTTTCTAAATGGCTCTAACCATCTTTTTTTCAAGCGGTTTTCTTATCCGTAATTCGGGTTATTTAGTGTATTTTATGTCGGTGACTCTTGCCAAGGTTGGGGTTCGGGAGTTCGAGTCTCCTTTCCCGCTCCAGATTCAAAAAAGCCCTCATCGAAAGATGGGGGCTTTTTTATTCTATTCGCATACAAAACCCTATAAATCAGCAGCATTTTGCATAAGCTTGTCATTATTTATGTATTTCAACTGCTTAAAGATTCAGCATAATCACGGCTTTTTAAAATAAAGGCCTCTTTTCAAGCGTTCAGGCTCTGTGTATAACAATGAACCAGGAATGGAAATCAATAAGCATAGGCAAACATCGTAAAAAAACGGTAGACTATGCAACAATCAATGCAAGCAAAATGTCATTTGAGACAAAAAGAAGGTGAAGGTTGATGCCGCTCAATACCGTTGAAGAGCTCGTAGCAGATATCCGTGCAGGAAAAATGGTCATCCTGATGGATGATGAAGACCGTGAAAATGAAGGTGATCTCGTCATTGCTGCGACTCACATACGTCCTGAAGACATCAACTTCATGATCACACATGCACGTGGTTTGGTTTGTCTCACCTTGAGCCGCGACCGTTGTCAACAGCTCAATCTTCCCCTCATGGTAGATGCCAACGGCGCCCAGCATGGGACTAACTTTACGCTTTCAATTGAAGCCGCCAACGGTATTACCACAGGTATTTCAGCAGCTGAACGTGCTCATACCATTCAGACTGCTGTGGCCGCGCATGCCAAACCTGCGGACATTGTACAACCGGGTCATATTTTCCCGTTGATGGCACAGCCAGGTGGCGTATTGCACCGTGCCGGGCATACTGAAGCAGGCTGTGACTTGGCCCGTCTTGCAGGACTTGAACCTGCATCAGTGATTTGTGAAATTATTAAAGAAGACGGCACCATGGCGCGCCGTCCAGATCTTGAAATTTTTGCCGAAAAGCATGGTTTGAAAATCGGGACTATTGCGGATTTAATCCATTACCGCATGACCAATGAACAAACGGTTGAACGTCTGGATCAACAAACTTTAAATACGGAATACGGAACTTTCGAACTGTTCCGTTACCGTGAAATTGGTAACCCGGACATTCATTTAGCCTTGGTTAAAGGGGAACCGAAAGAAGGGGTCACTACCGTTCGCGTTCATGGCTTTAACCCGGTACGTGACCTGCTGAAAATCAACAAGCAAGATGGCGAACCGGCCTGGAATCTCGACAAGGCGCTGAAAGAAATTGCCTCTAGCGAGCGTGGCGTTTTGGTGTGGATTGGCCAACATCATCTACCGGACCTTGGCCCTGCGCTGGAAAGTTTAAATACACCCAAACCAGCCAAATCCAATGCTGCACTGTCTCAGCAGTACCAAACGATTGGTGTCGGTGCCCAGATCTTACGTGATTTAGGGGTTGAGAAAATGAAATTGCTCAGCTCTCCATTACGTTTTAATGCGTTATCAGGTTTTAACTTAGAAGTGGTGGAATACATCACTGCACATCAAACAACTTAAGAAATCATCGAGGTTGCTATGGCAGTTCGCCGTATTGAAGGTATGTTACATCTCGCGAGCGAAGGCCGTTACGCGATTTTAGTGGGTCGTTTTAATAGTTTTGTTGTCGAACATCTATTAGAAGGCGCAATTGATACATTGAAACGTCATGGTGTATCAGAGGATAATATCACTGTTGTTCATGCACCTGGCGCTTGGGAACTTCCGGTAGTGGCTAAGAAACTGGCTGCTGCTGATCGTTTTGATGCCATTATTGCCCTGGGCGCAGTGATTCGTGGTAGCACGCCGCACTTCGACTTTGTTGCTGGCGAATGTGCCAAAGGTTTAGGCGTGGTTGGCCTGGACACTGGCTTACCGATCATTAATGGTGTATTGACTACGGATAGTATTGAACAGGCGATTGAACGCTCGGGTACAAAAGCAGGTAATAAAGGCAGTGAAGCTGCTCTTACTGCGATTGAAATGGTTAACTTGTTAAAGGCTATTTAACGCTATGTCGCAAACACTTCAAGCAACTTATGCAGCAAAACGCAAAGCACGTCGTTTTACTGTACAAGGAATTTATGAATGGCAGATGAGCCACAATCCGGTACATGAAATTGAAGCACGTACACGTGTGGAAAATGCCATGCACAAAGTGGATCTCGGCTATTATCATGAATTGTTGACTCAAGTGGTTGCCAATCATGAAGCATTGGATGCGCTCCTAATCCCTGTGCTGGATCGTGAAATTAGTGCGCTTGACGGCGTTGAACTCGCGACTCTTCGTCTGGGTGCGTATGAATTGAAAGAACATCTTGAAATTCCATATCGTGTCGTTTTAGATGAAGCAATCGAGCTGGCTAAACATTTTGGCGGTGCAGACAGCCATAAATACATCAACGGTGTATTGGATCGTTTAGCGACAACCTTACGTGCAGCAGAAAAGCAACAAGCCAACTAAATAAAGTAGATTTGTTGTATGGCTGAGTTCTCGATCATTGATACTTATTTTAATCGGAAGACTTCCGCGTCGGTCGATTTAGGTGTCGGTGACGACTCAGCCTTGCTCACCCCTCCTCCACAGCAACAACTGGTCATCTGTGCCGACACCCTCGTTGCTGGACGACATTTCCCCTTAAATACAAATCCCCATGCCATCGGCTGGAAATCTGTTGCGGTCAATTTATCTGACATTGCCGCCATGGGTGCCAAACCGCACAGCATTTTACTGGCATTGAGCCTACCCCAAATTGATCATGACTGGCTCAAAGGCTTTAGTCAGGGTTTATATGATTGCTGCGATCAATTTGGGGTGAGTTTAATTGGCGGTGATACCACGCAAAGTCCTCATCTCACCATTTCGGTCACTGCACTTGGCTGGATAGACACCGGCAAAGCCATCACACGCTCAGGCGCACAAGTCGGTGATTATGTCTGTGTCTCTGGCACAGTCGGTGATGCTGCATTTGCTTTGCACAATTTAGGACATCCGCTACAAAAACGTCTGGATTATCCAACGCCACGTTGCCAGCTTGGACAACAACTCAAAGGCCTGGCATCCAGTATGATTGATGTGTCTGATGGTTTAGCGCAAGATTTAGGCCATATTTTAAAAGCCTCAAAAGTGGGTGCAATACTGGAATTAAGCCAGTTACCGATCAGTCCAGATTTACAAAATTTAACTCAAGAACAGCAATGGCAATATGCCCTCGCGGGTGGCGATGACTACGAGTTATGCTTTACAATAAGCCCGCAAAATTATGAAAAGCTTTTGCAACAACAATTAGATGTCAACATTAGCAAAATTGGACAAATTGACCAAAAAACTGAGTTAACTTTTGTGCAGAATGGCGTAGACCATTCGCTGCATTTTCATGGATATCAACACTTTGCATAAACCTGCGATTCATTTTAAAGACATGTCCTGGTACAACCGCTTTATCGTTTTTTGCGGTGTCGGATTTGGTTCCGGGTTGTTACCCAAAGCGCCGGGCACTTTTGGTTCGGCCTTTGCATTGCTGTTTATTCCTGCCTGGCTTGCAATTGGCTTTACAGCCTCCATTATTGCCATGATTTTAATGTCACTTATTGGCATTTATATTTGTGGGCAAACCGCTAAAGTAATGGGCGTACATGACGATGGCCGTATTGTTTGGGATGAATTCGCAGGACAATCGATTACGTTTCTGCCCCTGATTTACTTCGCACAAATGAGCTGGCTTTGGGTGTTCGTCGGATTTGTCCTGTTCCGCTTATTTGATGTCTGGAAACCCTGGCCTATTCGTGTCATCGACCGTCAAGTCGGAGGCGGTTTTGGCATTATGTTTGACGATATTATTGCCGGCATTTGGGCCGCAATCTGTATTCTCGTGTACCTCAACATTTCAATGGCTTAAGCCAAGTTTTTAAGGTGTATTATGTCAACTTCTGTGATTATTCTTGCTGCAGGTAAAGGAACTCGAATGCGTTCGAGCTTACCCAAAGTATTGCAGCCGCTCGCAGGACGCCCTCTACTCGGTCATGTCATTGAAACGGCTAAAAAATTAAATGCCAAAAATATTATTACCATTTTTGGACACGGCGGTAATCTAGTTCAACAAGCCTTTGCACAGGAAAATGTACAGTGGGTTGAACAGGCAGAGCAACTCGGTACCGGTCATGCGGTAAAAGTGACTTTACCGGTGCTGCCTACTGATGGCGTATCCCTGATTCTTTCCGGTGATGTCCCTTGCATTAGCCAAGAAACCTTAGAAAAACTATTGGCTGTTTCACGTGAAACAGGAATTGGCCTGGTGACCTTAACCTTGGCTGATGCGACCGGTTATGGCCGTATCGTGCGTGAAAACAATAAAATTCAGGCCATTGTCGAGCATAAAGATGCCAGCGATGCACAGCGTCAAATTAAGGAAATTAATACCGGTATTTACTGTGTCAGCAATGCCAAACTGCATCAATGGTTACCAAAATTAAGCAACAACAATGCCCAAGGCGAATATTACCTGACGGATATCGTGGCCATGGCGATTGCCGATGGTCTTGAAGTGGCTTCTGTAGAACCAGAACGTGCCTTTGAAGTTGAAGGCGTGAATGACCGGGTCCAGCTTGCAGCTTTAGAACGTGAATTCCAGCTCTATCAGGCCAAACTTCTGATGCAGCAAGGTGTGCATATCATTGATCCAAACCGTTTCGACTTACGTGGCAATCTTACAGTCGGTCAAGACGTACGTATCGACATCAACGTGATTATCGAAGGCGATTGTGAACTTGGCAATAATGTAGAAATTGGTGCGGGTTGTGTCATTAAGAATACCAAGATTGCAGCAGGCACCAAGGTACAACCCTACAGTATCTTTGACAATGCCGTGGTCGGTGAAGATACGCAAATTGGTCCATTTGCCCGTTTACGTCCAGGTGCCAAACTGGCCAATGAAGTCCATATCGGCAACTTTGTTGAAGTTAAAAATTCAAGTATTGGACTCGGTTCTAAAGCCAATCACTTTACTTATTTAGGTGATGCCGAAGTTGGCGCAGGTTCAAATATTGGTGCCGGCACCATTACCTGCAATTATGATGGCGCGAATAAATTTAAAACCATTATTGGTGATTCAGCTTTTATCGGCTCGAACAGTTCACTGGTTGCTCCGGTCAGTATCGGCAATGGAGCAACTGTGGGTGCTGGCTCAGTCATCACACGCGATGTCGCAGAAAATAGTTTGGCCTTTGAACGCTCAAAACAAGTGGCTAAAGAAAACTATCAACGCCCCCAAAAACTGAAAAAATAAGAGGATTATAAATATGTGCGGAATTGTCGGTGGCGTTGCAGAACGTAATATTAGCAATATTTTAATTGAAGGCCTGAAGCGCCTTGAATACCGTGGCTACGATTCAGCTGGGGTTGCACTGATCAATGGCGGTCATGTCCTGCGCGAACGCCGTGTGGGTAAAGTGATCAACCTAGAACAGGCAGTGAATGAGTCGAATATCGAAGGTTCACTGGGGATTGCCCATACCCGCTGGGCAACCCATGGCAAACCGACTGAAAATAATGCTCACCCGCATGTTTCTGGTACGGTGGCTGTGGTGCATAACGGCATTATTGAAAACTATCAAGAACTGAAAGACGATCTTGAAGCTCTAGGCTATGTGTTTACTTCACAAACAGATACTGAAGTTGTTGCGCATCTGGTGAATGATGCATTGAAATCAACTTCCAGTCTTCTAGAAGCGGTTCAACAGGTTGTTCCTCAGCTCAAAGGGGCTTATGCACTGGGTATCGTGCATACTGATCATCCGAATGAGCTGATTACCGTTCGTGAGGGTTCACCTTTGGTTATTGGTGTCGGCATTGGCGAGAACTTTATCAGTTCGGATCAATTGGCCCTGCTTCCAATTACCAACCGTTTTATTTACCTAGAAGAAGGTGATATTGCACGTTTAACACGCAACAGTATTGAAGTGTTCGTGGATGGGAAATTGGTGAATCGTCCAGTAAAAGAACTGGATGCAACAGTCAGCAATGCGTCTAAAGGTGAATATAAGCACTACATGCTCAAAGAAATTTATGAGCAACCTGAAGCGATTCAGCAGACCATTTCCCAAGCCTTGAATGGCAACGATTTACGCGAAGATTTCTTAAATAAGGCCGTTGCTGATTTTGAAAAGATTCAACAGGTGCAAATTATTGCCTGTGGAACCAGTTACCATGCCGGCATGATTGCAAAATACTGGTTTGAGCAACTGATTGACCTACCTTGCCAAGTCGAAATTGCCAGCGAATTCCGTTACCGCACCCCTGTGATTGTCAATAACACACTTTATGTATGTATTTCTCAATCCGGTGAAACCGCCGATACTTTGGCTGCTCTGCGTGATACCCAAAAACGCGCTGCTGCAAAAAGTTTAAACATTACCACTATGACCATTTGTAATGTGGCTACATCTTCAATGGTACGTGAAACCAATCATAGCCTGTTAACCTTGGCTGGACCTGAAATTGGCGTTGCGTCAACCAAAGCATTTACCACCCAGCTTGCCGCACTCATGCTGCTGGTACTTAAGATTGGTCAAGTCAAGCAAACTATCTCGGCTGAACAAATTACCGCCATTACCACTGATTTATGGCATACCCCTAAGGTTATCTTAGATACCCTACAACAAAATAAAGACATTCTGCGTTTATCTGAACTGTTTGTGGAAAAACAGCACTGCCTGTTTTTAGGCCGTGGTACCGAGTTCCCAATTGCCCTTGAAGGTGCATTGAAACTGAAAGAAATTTCATATATTCATGCCGAAGGCTATGCAGCAGGTGAACTGAAACACGGTCCATTGGCACTGGTGGACAATGACATGCCGGTAGTGATTCTTGCTCCGCAAGACGACATGCTCGACAAGCTCAAATCCAATATGGAAGAAGTTCAGGCCCGTGGTGGTGAACTGTTTGTGTTTGCCGATGAGAACAGCGGCATTAAAGGCAAAGAGCGTCAGCATGTGGTTCATGTGCCAAGTATCAGTCCACTCCTTGCGCCAATTGTTTATAGTATTCCTGTACAGCTGCTGTCATACCATGTGGCTGTCTTGCGTGGAACGGATGTCGATCAGCCACGTAACCTAGCAAAATCGGTTACGGTGGAATAATAAATTCTGATATAAGGCTGGTGTGTTCGTATAATTAAGTTTGTATCAAATAATTAAGTTTAGATTTAATTATTTTAGTTTGTATATTTATAAAGTAAGCAAACAGCAAATCGAACCCTTTAGGTATGGTAGTTCTCTGCCAAATCTAAAGGGTTTTTTAATATAATGCAATCTAAATTAAAACCCATGCTACAAAAACAAAGTTTTTATTAAAAATGCAATATATTCAATAGCATATATCTGCATAAAACTCTTATTTAACATTCAACAAGTATCAATTTTTTAAATTTCTCTTGAAAATATCATTCTTATTTAAGCTGATCTTTGCCTTTCTGAGCAAAAAATCGTGTCTCAAAAAATGATGGAAATCTACAAACAAACTTAATTTTGCTCATAATTTAATATACAAAATTTAAATACAAACTTAATTTTAAAATTTAAAAATAATGCATTCAAAATATCAATAACTTAGGATATAAAATCAAACAAACTTAATTAAATTACCATAGGAAGGAACTATGCTCACTAAGACGTGTTGTGGATGATTTAGCCTATCAATAATGTTTCCAAAGTCTATTAATTGAGTATTGAAATACTCAATTAAAACTTAAGTTATTAAATTATATGAATAATATAGTTAAAATTATAAAATTTTGTTTATATGTAAATATATTTAAGTTTGTATTTTTTTGCCAAATACAAAATTAGCTCCCTTCAGATATGATGAATTATCAACCAAAATCCACAGGTCTTCTGTATGGCAAAAATTATAAAAAACTATGAAGAATTAGTAACAGCAGGATATGGCCAAGGCCATGGACGCGATTATAAACCTTGCAAAACTGTTCAAAACTTCAGTTCAATTGGTCGCTCTCACAGAGTACAAGGTCGTGTCAGTAAACGTCTTCATCACTTATTTTCTGATCTAGAGCTATCCACTTTTTTACTACTTGATTGGAATCAGAAAGTTACAGATATTCGTGAACATTATCCTTTAGATATCTATGATCTTAACTCTATATGTTCTCGTTATCGGATGAAAAAGGTATCGGTTGATTATATACCGTTTACCCTATCTTCAGATTTTTTAGTTGATTTTGGCAAGTTTTCTATAGCACTTGACACTCTTTACAGCAAGGATCTGAATAAAGCTCATATTATTGAGACATTAGAAATTAAACGTCGTTACTGGGAAGAAGAGCACAATACTCCGTTCAAGCTGATTACTGAAAAAGACATTCCTGCGACGGTACTAGAGAACATTAAATGGCTGTATGTAGAAAAAAATGATCTTGAAATAACGAATCACATGATTGATCAAGCAGTTTATTTTATGGAAGAAATTAGCCAGTATCCTCAAAGCTCCTTAATCACCTTCTGCAAGCATATTGACCAAACTCAAAAACTGGATATCGGAACGACGCTCGCATTGTTCAGAAAACTATTTGCACTGCGAATACTGCAATTTAATTTAGAAATTTCGTACTTGGAGCTTAAACTCTCTGATATTCATGCAAGTAATTTGCTCCAGAATGAGAATACAGTCCATGCAACTAATTAATTCAGTTTACATCTTGAATTCAACACAATACCGAATACTCAAATTCCTACCGCAGTATACGGTATGGATTTCTATTGATAATAAAAATGCATTCCCTGAACTCATTTTATCCAAGGAACTTCAAACTCTCTCAGATGATCAAAGCCTGATACCAGCACAAGATCCTTATGAATACTTAAAACGATTAAACTTGAGTGAAGATTCTATTCAACTCAAAAAAAGAGAGGAAAACTTTTCAATTATTCAAGACCTTATTAATGATGAACAAGTTCTTATCAATGCAAAAATAAGAACAGCAAAAGTTAGAATGATACATCTGGAAAAAGAGGTATCAATTAATAAAATTCTACGACTACTAAGACGTTACTGGCAACGTGGGCAAACTATAAATGCTTTGGTACCGGACTATGAAAACTCAGGTGGAAAAGGCCAAAAAAGAGTTATAGGTAATAAAAAGATTGGCAGACCACGAATCTATGAATCAAGTGAAGGTAAGAATGTCACTGAACAGGTTGAATTATATTTTAAGAAAGCCATCGAAGAGTATTTAATTCCTATCAAAAAACAATCCATTAACGAAACTTATCTTCGATTTAAAAATTCATTTTCTAAGCAATTTCATCAAGTGCAAGCCGCAGATATTCCAACGTATACTCAATTCTATTATTTTTATAATACGCGATACAGAAATAAGAACAATTCCAAGGAAATTCTGACGAATCAGAAAACCCTGAAAGATCACAAACCTCTGACTTCAACAGCAACCAAGCAAGCAAATGGTCCTGGTGCGCGTTATGAGATAGATTCAACAATTGCTGATATCTACCTTGTATCATCACGAGATCCATCACAGATTATTGGCAGACCTACCGTATATATTGTTATCGATGTATTCAGCCGAATGATTACTGGGCTTTATGTCGGTATGGAAAACAGTTCATTTAACACAGCCATACAATGCCTCAGCGTTGCAATCCAAGATAAAGTGACATTCTGTCAGAGTTACGGCTTGCAAATACAATCGGAAGACTGGCCTATTTATGGTTTACCTAGTGCCATACTTGCAGACCGCGGTGAACTAATTGGATATCAAATTGAACTTCTTGAAAAAAACTTTTCTGTTCGAATTGAAAATGCTCCACCGTATCGAAGCGATGCCAAAGGTATTGTGGAGAGGGCTTTCGGAATCATTCAGTCACGCTTTAAATCCTACGAGAATATCGGTGTTGTTTCTGGATTCAAGGAAAAAAAGAAAGGCGGACATGATTATCGCCTAGAAGCTTGTCTGACTCTAGAAGAGTTCAGAAAAATCATATTAAGCTGCGTCTTATTACGCAATAATTTTGACGTTTTGACAAAATATGATCGCAGTGCCGATATGCCAACTGACCTGCCTTCTATCCCTCTTAAGCTCTGGCAGTGGGGCCTACAGCACCGTACTGGGATGTTGAGACAAGTGGATAACAAATCACTATATGTTGGCTTGCTACCCAGGATCGATGCGTCCTTAAGTGATAAAGGACTTAAAGTCAAAGGATTAGTCTATCAATGTCTGGAAATGCATCAACAAGGCTGGTTTATTCGTAACACGACCAAATCCCGCCCGAAAAAGTTGCGGATTGGTTTTGACCCATACTCAGTAAATACCATTTATGTTTTCTTTGATGAAAATAAATTGGAATACTGGGAAGCCCACTTAAGTGATGCCTCACGTCAATATCAGCATCTGACCTGGTGGGAAGCTGAACAAATTCAAAAAGCGATCAAAACTGTTGAAAAACAGCATTCGCAACTAAAGTCTGTAGCCATCAGTGAATTGCAGGATTTTACTGACAAAATCATTCATGCAGCACAGAGTCGCCAGGCTCAAGTAGGAGTACACCAACTTTCTAAAGCACAACGTACTCGGGATATCCGTCAGAATAAACAAGAAGCTATCCAAGTGGAACGTGCGGAGCATCTCCAGAACAGACCCAGCAATTCTATCCGGACTATCCATCCCAACCAAGACAATTCTCAAATATCCCAATCTGACAGCAGCAATCTGGATTTAACTAGTCAACCAGACTTAATGAGACAATTATTTGAAGAGGACGATGAAGAATGAATAATAATGAAATAGTAGTTAATACATCGATACAAGACATCTATGGGGATAATCCTCTCATTACTAAATTACCGCCTATCCTTGATACAAAATCAGTCATTAAACACCTACGGGGAAAACTGAAATTTATTCCAGAACAACGTTTCTTACCCCAACCAGAAAGAATCCATCTGATTGCTCAGCTGCCTCATGATTTTTTTCAACCACTGACCAAACATCTATCACTGGAACAAAAAATTTCTATCATGATCCGGCAAGGTTACGTGAGTAGAAACATCAATAATGGTGATAGACAAAGGCATTTACACGCCGCTTTTCAACAACTTGAACCATCAAATGAAAGTTCTTACCGATATGCACCTCCAGAATCAACTGCGACCAGCATGTCAATTATAGGATGCTCAGGAAGCGGCAAAACAACGACGATGAACAAGATTTTGCGTTATTACCCGCAAGTGATTGAGCATAAAGAGCTAGGATTAAAACAAATTGTTTTCCTTAAAATTGATTGCCCGCATGACAGCTCTTTAAAAAACTTATGTTCAAACTTTTTTAGAGCAGTAGATTTAGCGTTAGGAGATACTAACTTTGAGCATCGTTTCACCAGAAGCCGCTTAAATGTGAATGCCATGCTGCAACAGATGAAAATTATCGCAAATAATTATTCTATTGGACTTCTGATCATTGATGAAATCCAGCATTTGAATACAAAAAAATCTGGCGGGGCTGAGATCATTCTTAATTTCTTTGTCACGCTGGTGAATGTGGCATCGATCCCTATCGTGATGATTGGGACACCTAAAGCGAATGAAATCCTGCAAGAAGACTTAAGGTCAGCTAGACGCAGTGCAGGATTAGGCTCTTTAATCTGGGAACCTATGCGAAATGAAGCGCCTATTCCCGATCCTGGCGACCCTGATCAAATGATCATTTCTGAATGGTATGCCTTTACCAACAAGCTGTGGCAATATCAATGGATTCAACAACCAGCTGAACTGACCGATGAATTAAGAAACACTTGGTATTATTATACGCAGGGTATTCCAGATCTAGTGGTTAAGCTGTTCTGTCTGGTACAAATTCACGCCATCACCATCGGCCTGGAAAAAATCACCTCAGAATTATTTAAAAAGGTCTATGAAGAACAATTACAGCCAGTCCATGACATTTTAGATGCACTGCGTTCAGGCAATCCCGCACGTATTGCACGGTATTCTGACCTAACCATCCCTCAAGTTCAAATTGAAGAATATGTTGAAAAACAACGTTTTAAATCTGAATTAAAAATGGAAAAACAGCATAAAGATTTAGGACCGCATTATTCTACCCTCATTGGTATGCTGACAGCCTTTGGTCACCCGGCTGCTACAATAGAACAGTATGTTACTTCTACATTAAAACGATATCCAAACGAAAAATTACAGGTACTTCTCCAGCATATTTTAGAGATATTAGATAGCTCTTCCACTGAAGATGAACTTGAAAAAGATCAGATTACAACTCCAGTAAAGAAGCCAAGAGCATCACGTAAAGTGATGAAAGCAGAGGAATGGAAGAGTACTGAAGCGAATGATTTACGAAATTTTTTCAGTCAAGCACAAGAACAGGAAATAGATGTTTATGAACTATTAAAATCATCGAACTACTTGTTTAATCCTACACAGCCAATTTTGCATTAAGCAGAAAGAATGGAGGGTGAGACATCGTGATTTCGAATTTTCCAACCCCATATCCGGATGAGTTAGTTTACAGTGTGATTGCACGTTATGCAGTTCACCATGGAATTCTGAGTCCAAAATATCTCACAGAAGAATTATTCAATAGCAGGAATTTAACACCAACTTATGATTTACCTTCGCATCTAGACAGGTTGGCCAGTTATTTACCTGATCATTATGATGCGCATAGTCTCATTCAAAATCATACATTGTTCCCCCTGTTTCAGCCATTTCAACCAAATAGTGTTGTGAATTATGCAGTACAAGCTCTACGAAGTGAGCGCACTCAATCACTGCACACAAAATTGGGGAAAAATGCGTCACGAATCAAATCTGTAAATTTTTTTCGGTTCTGCCCTCATTGCTGGCAAGAACAGATGGAGCAATATGGTGAAGTTTACTGGAAACGCAGCTGGCAGATTACAGGATATGAATATTGTACAAAGCATGCATCCCCCCTTTTTGTAAGCTCTGTCTCGTGTAATGGACTAGACCGAAGGTACTATGTTGCTCATTTAAATGCTCTTAAGGACTCTATTCAGCTCGCATTAAATTCTGAGGACTTAAATAAGCATAGTGAACTTGCAGGATTGATTGAAGAACTATTGTCTAATTCAGACACAATCACTTTAAAAAACTTTTCTTCTATATCTGTCGCTTACTTCAATATTTTAAAAGATCGGAACTTACTTTCAGGTCAAAAAAATATCAATTATGAAAAAGTTCGTCAACTTGTTGTCGATTATTGGGGGGAAAGTTTTCTTCAGTACTATCACCTAGGTGATCTGCGGTCTGAGAATTGCTGGCTCAAGAATATCTGCAGAAAACACCGAAAAGCTTTTTCATATCTCGAACATTTGATCCTGATAAGGGCTCTGGTTCCCACATGCAGCCCAATTCACACGTATCAACAATACCTTGATATGGCGGCCACAGCTATAGAAGAACAAACCATCCCAGTCAATGTGAAACCTGAGACTAATCAAATATTTTCGGATGATCAAATCAAATGGATACAGTTAATTCAGGAATTACCAGTCAAATCAGCCCGCCAAAAAAATGGTGCACTGTATGCTCGTTTGTATCGTAGCCAAAAAGAATGGCTATTAAAGATCAATCAAACCGCTGTCATGGCACCACTCTCCCCACCCAAGCCACGTGTCGACTGGAATATTCGGGATCGTCAGTTTATGAAACAACTGATTAAGATACGTGATGAATTATTAGAAGACATAGACTCACCACAATGGACTAAAAAATTTTTGATCAAACAACTAGGTCATGTCAGCCTGATTGAAAAAAACTGGCATTTTCTGCCGTTGACTACAGCATTTCTAGATCGTTACGCTGAGTCTGTAGAGTGTTATCAAATACGTCGTCTTACTCGGACATTTATTCATCAACAAACTGAGAATAAGTACTATCCGCCGAGTGTCTTTCTACGCCTATCCGGATTAAGCCCAGAACGCTTAACGCCAGAAGCGCGTCGATTTTTTAATCATATAATGGGGTAAAAATAGTGAGGACGCTTCCTTTAGCCTGTGTACCAAAAGAAAACATTTACTATTATGCAACACAGATTACCCGTCGTGGGGCAACTCGTTTTTATATCGAGACAACTTTATGTGATGCACCTGATAATAGATATTTTGAAACTGAAATGCCAATTGAAAGCATCCTCTTATATCACTACAAAACACCGCTAAATCAAATTGAGCCAGTATCTCTAGTCAACCGCAAGCTCACTCAAATCAATTTGGGAATTTTGAACAAGACCAATGCAGAAAATCCAACTGTAAATACCCATCCGACATATCGCAATCGTCCCTGCTTCAGTTTCCAATATCACAATTTGGGAGATGCTTTGGATGGTTGGACCATTCAAATACCTAAACTGGTATTCGGAAGAGATCTCCTCTTCTCTCACCCATATTTTTTACGAGCGGCATTGTTTGCTGAAAGATACACAACTGATGTACTAATTGATCGCAATGAAAAGAAAGCATTTCATATTTTTATTGCACCGAACAGAAAAATAACCACAAAGGATTTAAAAGATCCTGTTTTTCTACAAAGACTAGCCTTAATCCTTTTATATCCTGAATTAAATCAGACTTTCTTAAGTGTGTATGAAAAAACCATTGCAAACCAGGCCCATTCACCAGCCTACCACTTTGATATGGATGCCCCTGTCCTAGACAACATGCAACTCGATGTGGATGGTCTCATGTATCCAGAAAAAAAGATTTATCGTATCGAGCGTATCAACACTTTCGAAAATTTAGAAACAGGAATAAAGAAGCCCATCACGTTTCATGTGGTCACTCAAAAACGTTTGGGTGAGATTAAAGATATTCTTGGTGAAAATAAGGGGGAAAAACCGTCAGGGAGTCAAGATAAATCCAAACTTGACAGTAAAGCTAATGCTGATATCGATCAGCAAATTACACAACTGCGAAATAAAGTGGGGCGCATTATTACTATTGAAGATTTACGCTTCTCTATACATGCTTCCCGTTCAGAAATTGCTGGTCAAGGAGGGAATACAGGTGGAACAAATGATTCAATAGAGCAAGGTTTTGCAGGTGGTGAAGCACAAGATGATGGCACTTTACCAGGTTTTACCATAGATTCAGGCACCACTTTTGTAGATGACCACCATCATAATTTTTTCCTGATGGTAAAAGAAATCGAAAAAAAGGGGTATAAAGTCGAAAACATCCATAATAAAGATTTCGTAAAATGTGGCAGATTTAAAGGACATAAACTCAAGAATGGTAAAAATCGCCGATTTTATATAACACTAATACTCGATCAGAATGATAATGAACTGTTTTACTTATGTGAAATAGACACATCAGATGGGAAAAAAAATATTTCTACACTCATGCTCAGATATGAGCATAATAGCAATAAACTCATGAATCGGCAGATAGAGCTTTTCAAAATTGCAATCCTGTCACAGTCTCTGAGTTGGCCTAAAGAATTTTTAACTAAAATACATGACATAAAGCCTTATACGATTAATCATCCTGCAAAAGACCTTATTGCCGTTGATGCTCGTTATTATGAAGACTGGGCAGAGCGTATTCTTGAGAAATGGCACTCAGTAAAAAATTCATCTTCACCAATCACATAACTCATACTCGACAATCTAGATCATGAGATTGAGATAAAAAAACCGATTGAACATCACATAAATAAGGCAGTTACAATCATGAGTGCATGAACTCTGATGAGAGAATTATGGTGCTATGATATGGTCACTCCTTCTGTTTCCCATTAGTTTTAAAGGATCTTGATAACTCACATGACAAAACTCACATGCTTTAAAGCCTACGATATTCGTGGAAAATTGGGTGAAGAATTAAACGAAGACATCGCTTATAAAATTGGCCGGGCTTATGGACAGATCTATCAACCTAAAACAGTGGTCATCGGTTGTGACATTCGTTTGAGCAGTGAAGACCTGAAGCAGGCGACCATTCGCGGTTTAAATGATGCTGGTGTTAAGGTACTCGATTTAGGCATGACTGGTACGGAAGAAGTCTATTTTGGAGCATTCCACCTAGACGTTCAAGGGGGCATTGAAATCACTGCCAGTCATAATCCGATGGATTACAATGGCATGAAACTGGTGCGTGAAAATGCCCGTCCGATCAGTGCAGATACGGGTTTAAAAGACATCCAGCTTTTAGCAGAATCAGGCGTATTTAAAGACGTTGAGCAAAAAGGGACGACCGAAAAATATAATATCCTGCCTGAATTTGTAGATCACCTCATGACTTACATCGAACCTTGCAAGATCGCACCCATGAAACTGGTGGTAAACGCGGGTAATGGTGCAGCGGGTCATGTGATTGATGCGATTGAAGAAAAATTCAAAGTCCTGAATGTACCGGTAGAATTTATTAAAATTCACCATGAAGCCGATGGCACCTTTCCGAATGGTATTCCTAACCCGCTGCTCGTTGAAAACCGTGACAGCACGCGTAAAGCCGTGATTGAGCATGGGGCTGACATGGGCCTTGCCTGGGATGGCGACTTTGACCGCTGCTTCCTGTTTGATGAAAAAGGCCAGTTTATTGAAGGCTATTATATTGTGGGTCTATTGGCACAAGCGTTCTTGCTGAAACAGTCGGGTGAGAAAATTGTGCATGACCCTCGCTTGGTCTGGAATACCTTTGATATTGTTGAACAATACCAGGGTGAATCGATCCAGTCTAAATCCGGCCACTCTTTCATTAAAGAAAAAATGCGTGAGCATAATGCTGTGTATGGCGGAGAAATGAGTGCACACCATTATTTCCGTGACTTTGCCTATTGCGATAGCGGCATGATTCCATGGCTGTTAGCGGTGTCGGTATTGTCTGAAACTCAAAAACCGTTGTCTGCTCTGGTAGAAGAAATGATTGCAAAATTCCCATGCTCAGGCGAAATCAACTTCAAAGTGGCAGATACCCAAACGACCATTCAAAAGATTTTTGATCATTATGCCGATCAAAATCCAGCAATTGATCAAACAGATGGTGTAAGCCTGGATTTTGGTGCATGGCGTTTCAATGTACGCGCTTCCAATACCGAGCCATTACTGCGCTTAAATATTGAAAGCCGTGCAGATAAAAATCCTGAACCGATACAAGATTATGTGGATGAATTGACCCAACTGATTCAAGGCAATCGTTAAAAATAAGATTGCAATGTACAATTGTATTGCCATCTTATAAAAAGAGCTCAAATTGAGCTCTTTTATTTTAAAAACTAGTCATTTAAATTTTATATCTTTTGTTCACAAACTTTCCTGGCTGTTCAAAGTTAAGTACCTTGGCATAGTTACCTGCAGCAGTTGCATTTTCAGGGATGTCTTTGGTCACTATACTGCCCGCACCAATCGTTACATTATTGCCAATTTTAACATTTTCAATAATGCACACATTTGGCCCTATATAGACATTATCTCCAATCATAGCCGCTGGACCTAAATTTGCCCCAATCGTGGTATATTGTGATAAATTCACATTATTACCTATCGTTGCCGTTGGACTTACCACCAATGGTCCACCATGACCAATATATAAACCAAACCCAATTTTTGTATTAGCATGAATATCAATGCCATATTTTTTCTTTTTATAATAAAAAACAGGATAGGCAATCTTGGCGAGCAAAGTTTTAGAACTGGCAATTCTAAGCCACACAGAAAAATTAAATCCTCGATTAAAAAAATAATTTTTAATAAAAGAACTTAGTTTTTGATTGCCTGTATATCGATATAAATCACTCAAAATTAATTTCAAGATCATCGAATCCACCTGTCTGTTCATGATCGGATCTTAGATAAACCCTTTCGGATTTTGCTTTTGCCAGTTCCAGCTATCAGCCAGCATATCTTCCAGAGTATATTGCGGTTTCCAACCTAACTCTTGCATAGCACGGGTATTGTCTGCAAATGAAGTCGCCACATCACCTTCACGACGCGGCTCAATGCTATAGGCGACCGGCACATGGTTGACCCGTTCAAACGTTTTCACTACTTCTAGAACCGATGACCCCTGACCGGTTCCAATATTCCAGGCACGACAGCCTTTTGCCATAAGGCGATTATTCAAGGCACACAAATGCGCATTCGCCAAATCCACCACATGGATATAATCGCGCACGCCAGTTCCATCAGCTGTATCGTAATCATTGCCGAAGATCGACAGTTTTTCACGACGGCCAACTGCGACTTGAGTGACAAATGGCATCAGGTTATTCGGAATGCCTTGCGGATCTTCTCCAATACGACCACTTTTATGCGCACCGACCGGGTTGAAATAACGCAGTAAGGCAATCGACCAGCGTTGATCTGCTAGGGACAATTTCTGTAAAAGCTGTTCAACAATCAGTTTGGTATAACCATAGTTATTACTCGGCATACCTGTAGGCATGTCTTCATTTAAAGGTGATACATTCGCCTCATCATACACTGTAGCCGAGGAACTGAAGACCAGATTAAATACCCCTGCGCGCTGCATGGCCTGTACCAGTTGAATGGAGCCAGAAATATTATTGTCAAAATAAGCCAATGGAATTTGCTGGCTTTCACCTACCGCTTTTAACCCGGCAAAATGAATCACCGCATCAATGTGATGCTGCTGAAAAACCTGATCTAAAACTTGTGCATCACGAATGTCACCTTGCACAAAAGTAAGGTTTTTTCCACAGATCTGTTGTACACGGTTTAAAGATTCTTCCGAACTATTGCAGAGATTATCCAGCACAATGACATCATGCTCTGAATTTAACAGCTCCACGCAGGTATGCGAGCCAATATAGCCTGCACCGCCAGTCACCAAAATTTTAGCCATGGGTTTTTCCTAATAGTATCTTTAATAAACCTTGAGTCGAGGCATCCAGCTCTGAAACATTCTGACTTTCGCCACTTAAAATCGGCAGCAGCTGATTGGCAATTTCCTTGCCCTTTTCAACCCCCCACTGGTCAAAGGGATTAATATTCCACAGTACTGACTGCACAAACACTTTATGTTCATACATGGCAATCAGCATCCCCAAACTATAGGGTGTCAGCTCTTTGAGTAAAATGGTGCTACTGGGCTGATTGCCTGCATATTGTTTATAGGCAGGTAAATCATTGAGTTCAGCCTGATCCAAGGCCTGATTGCCAAATGCCAGCAAGCGCGACTGTGCCAGACAGTTGGACAGTGCCAAATGATGCTGCTCGATCAAGGCCTCGGCATTGTCTACATAAGTAAATTGCTGGGCATTATAGCGTTTTACCGGAGCAATGAAATCACAGCTGACCGCTTGTGTGCCTTGATGCAATAACTGGTAGAAAGCATGCTGGGCATTCGGTCCAACCTCGCCCCACACAATCGGGCAAGTATTGGTTTCAACCTGCTCACCTGTACGTTGAATCGATTTGCCATTCGATTCCATTTCCAGTTGTTGTAAATACGAAGCAAAATATTTTAGACGGCCATCATAAGGCAAAATGGCATGAGTCTGGATATCTAGAAAGTTGGCATTCCAGGCACCCAGCAAGCCCATCAGTACAGGAATATTTTCATTGAAAGGAGCCTGCTGGAAATGTTGATCCATCGCATAAGCACCAGCCAGTAACTTCTTAAAGCCCTCAACCCCAATGGTTAATGCAATCGGCAAGCCAATACATGACCAGAGCGAATAACGTCCACCGACCCAGTCCCAGAGCAACAACTGATTTTCAGGCGCAATGCCCCATTCGGTCATTTTCTCGGGTTTGGTCGATACCCCGATAAAATGGTGCTTGAGAATATGCGGATGCTGACCTAAGGCTTTTTCCAGCCATAAACGCACGGTTTGCGCATTGGATAAGGTATCAATGGTGCTAAAAGACTTGGATGAGATAATAAATAAAGTGGTCTCAGGACGCAGCTGATGCAATAATGCCGACAACTGGCTGCCATCCATGGTCGATACAAAATGTATATTTAAAGGCTTGGTGGTCTGTTTTTTAAAATCGGATAAGGCATGACTGACCATCACTGGCCCAAGATCCGACCCTCCCACCCCAATATTGACCACATCCTGGATCACTTCTCCGGTCGCACCACGAAATTGACCGGCATGGATTTTTTCCACCAAGGCATACATGCGCTGAAGTTGCTCATGTACTTGCGCTGCAACGTCAGCATGCAGTTGATCATGCGGAGGCAAACGTAATGCCCAGTGCATCGCCGCACGCTGTTCGGTATAGTTAATGGCTTCACTGGAAAACAGCCGTTTAATCCAGGGTTTGAGCTGTTGTGCATGAGCCCACTCAACCAAATGGTCAAGTACAGCCTGATTGATCCGATGCTTGCTAAAATCAAAAATCACATTGTCTAAATTTACAGAAAATTTTTGAAAACGCTCATGATCTTCTGCAAAAAAATCGCTTAAATGCCTGTTCTCGTATTCATTTTTCAAGTTCAGCAGCTTGCTTAGAACGCTATCAATCTCTTCTACTGGATAAGGTTGTGCTTGATTCGTCATTAACGCCCTACCCCCATATAAGCAAATCCCTGCACTTTTACATAGTCGGGATCATAAATATTTCGGCCATCCAGAATCAGCGGATGCTGCATGATTTTTAATAAAGTCGGGTAATCCGGACTCCAATATTGTTTCCAGGCAGTTAACAGGCATAAGGCATGTGCGCCGTTTACGGCTTCATACTGGTCGGTACAATAAATCAGGTCCGCACGATGTCCATAGACTTTCTCAATTTCCGCCAATGCCTGCGGATCATGCAGTTTGACCGTCACGCCTTGCGCCCATAAGGCTTTCAGCATGGTATGAATCGGTGACTGCTGGATACGTGCTGTATTTTCTTTAAAAGAGGCACCCCAAATTGCCACCGTTTTAGCTTTTAAATTGCCATGGTAATAATTCCATAGTTTTCTAAACAGCAACTCTTTTTGCTGTTCATTGATTTCCCAAACCTGAGCCAACAGCTGACTTTTAGCCCCTGTCCCGGACACGGTATTGGCCAAAGTAAGAATATCATGCGAGAAGTTTTCTCCGCCAAAACCCGCTCCCGGATACAGATAGGACGACCCGATCCGGCTATCCGCTGCCATCCCCTGCCGCACATGCTCGATATCAATGCCCAGTTTTTCAGCCACGACAGCCAAATCGTTGATATAGCTAATCCGTGTTGCCAACATGCCTGAAATGCTGAGCTTGGTAAATTCGGCATCTAAAATGGGCATAAATAGATATTGCTGATGGCGTGGAAACAATGGACGCAGTAATTCCTGGATTTTGAGCTGAACCTTACTTTGCTCACAGCCCACAATCAACTGTTCGGCCTGAGTCATGCTGGCCAAAGCATTTCCCTCCTGAATAATATCGGGTAAATACACCCAGTCATCTTCAGGTAAATACTTTTGTAATTTGTCCGTACCGTGCAAACCTAGCGTGGACGCGTTAATCATCAGTTTAGGATGAATAATTTGACGCTGACCGATTTCTTTTAATATTTCAATGCCTAAATTTTCTTCAGTCGGATTAAAGCTAAAAAAATAGGCATCGATATCCAGGGCAATATCATTCAGGTGACAGTATTTTAAAAACCCATTTTTTTCCTGTTTATCCAGTAACTGTTTGACTGCATCATCTTGGGCATAAGCGTGTTCTAAAGCACTTTTTTTTAAAAAATCACACCAGTACACCTGATGGCCGCATTCAGCCAACAATGCTGACAGAACACCTGAGTACAGGGTTTGTCCAAATACTGCAACCTTCATCATTCACCGCCTTATAATGCAAGTTCCTGGATAAGTGCTTTAAAGTCCTCACCCAATTTAGGATGATCTACCCCATAATGTAACACGGCTTTGAGATAACCCAGTTTGCTGCCGCAGTCAAAAGTTTGACCTTTCATGCGATAGGCTTCAACCGTGTCCGTCTTTTGTAATTCCGCAATCGCATCGGTGAGCTGAATTTCGTTGCCTGCACCTTTGGGGATATTTTCCAAAAGTTGCATAATTTTGGCAGGTAACACATAACGCCCTACGACGGAAAGATTGGAGGGTGCCGTACCGACTGCCGGTTTTTCTACAATCCCTTGCATCACGCTACTTTCACCTTCTAAAGGTAAGCTTGCAACATCGACAATACCGTATTGATCGACCAGATGATCAGGCACTGCTTCCACCATAATTTGTGAAGCTTGAGATGAATTAAAACGCTGAATCATCAAACTTAGATCATTGACCAGATCAGAATCTTTCACCAGTACATCAGGCAGTAAAACGGCAAAATCCTCTTCTCCTATCACATCTTTAGCACAGAGCACGGCATGACCCAAGCCTAAAGGCTGTGGTTGGCGTACGCTGATCACACTGATATGGGGAGGCAAAATCTCGGTAATTTCTTTCAGCAAATCGAATTTCTTTTTGCTTTCAAGTGTGGTTTCCAGCTCAAAGTTCCGGTCAAAATAGTTTTCAATGGAAGCTTTAGATGAATGAGTTACCAGAATAATCTGTTCAATGCCTGCTGCGACAGCCTCACGTACAACATATTCAATGGCTGGACGGTCAACCACGGTCACCATTTCTTTAGGAATGGATTTACTGGCAGGTAAAAAACGTGTGCCGAGACCTGCAACCGGGAGAATAGCTTTTTTGATCATAAGATTTGACTTGCTAAAAATAAGGTTATTTCTGGGAAGAATCTGCTTGAGATATACTTTGACTGGAAAATCTTGTAGCACCTACTTCTTGATCTGGCGCATTAATGCCTTCTTTAGACCGCATAACTTTAACTGTTTTAATCATGATTTTAAAATCGAGCAATATCGATTGTGTATCGACATATTGAACATCCAGATCAAATTTTTCTTCCCAGGATAAATGATTCCGACCGCTGACTTGTGCAAGCCCTGTCATACCCGGCTTCACCTCATGGCGACGCATTTGGTGAGGAGTATAATGTTCAAGAAAGTCTTTCATTTGCGGACGCGGTCCTACAATACTCATATCGCCTTTTAAGACATTAATGAGTTGTGGCATTTCATCTAGCGTGGTAGAACGAAGTTTATGACCGAAGGGTGTTATTCTTTTTTCATCTGGTAAAGGATTTCCTTCTTTATCAAAAGCATCCTTCATAGAACGGAACTTAATCATTTTAAAAAGCTTACCATTTTTTCCTGGTCTCTCTTGCAAAAAGAAAATAGGAGAACCTAGATTTTTACGAACTTTATATGCAACTAAAATGAAGATTGGTGAAAGTATTACAAGAGCAATAGATGCAATAGTAAAATCCATTAGTCTTTTCATATCGACCCTCAAATTCCTATTTAATTTTGAATAACTTCATCAATGACAGTTATAATCTTTTTCATTGCTACTGATTCTGAATAATTTTCAATTAAAACTTCTCGAGGCGAAACATGTTTCATATTTTGAAAATCATTTTTGATTTTTACTAACATCTCAGCCAGTTTTTCTGGATTACCAGCAGGCACAACCCAGCCAATTCCATGTTCTTTTACCATAGATGAAACCTCTGAATCTTCATCCATAATTGCTAAAATAGGCTTATCTGCGGCCATCGAATAATAAGCCTTACTTGGAACACCTAAGCCATACATACCTTCTGCCAAAGTTACAATTGCAATATCACATGCACTTAAACCTTCCGATTTTTTAGAAGGATCTAAAGCACCAGTATATTTAATCTTTTCTTCATTTAATTGCATTAAGGCAGACTGCAGTTCTTGTTCATAGGCACCTGAACCAATGAATAGCATTTTGGGGCGATCATCAGGTGTGATAAGCTTTAAAGATTCTATGATGTTATGAATGCCTTGAACTCGACCTATATTGCCAAAAAATTGAAAAACCGGTTGCTCTTTTTCCCAATTTAATTTTTTTATAATCTCATTTTTTGATTTATCTTGAATTTTAATGTCATTATGGTCAATCCAACTTTGAACAATAATCGAATCATCTTTAGAAACCTTATGATCTATTAAATTTTTCATATCTTTGCCAATGACAATTCTTTTATCAGCATATGAATAAAATTTATCGAATAAATATTTCAAAATTTTATAAATAATATTGCTTGGTTTTAAAACTTTTGCTACAACCAAGTTTTCCGGAAATACGTCATGCACAAGTAGCACCCATTTAAATCTTTTAATTTTTTTACACAAGTAAATGACAGGTAAAAGAAAAATTGGGGTTGTACCAGTAAAAACTAGATCATTTTTTTTAACATGAAATAATATTTTTAATAAAAATTTAAATGAAACGATTAGTTCAAAGATTAACCTTTGGACTAATCGTTTCTTATTCAGGTTAACATCAGCAACGAGAATAGCATTTTCAATTAAATGATCAGGATCTTCCTTAACAATTAGTTGTAACTGCTCTCCATACTGTTTTTTTAAATTTTCATGTAACTTATGGAACAAATATCCAGTCGTATTTTGAGTCGGAAGAATATACTCCGAAACCAGAAAAATTTTTTTCATGTTAACCTGCTTTTTCTTAGTATTTCTTCCAAACTACACGATTAACGTAGTCTGTATAACTCAAAATGATACGCACCATTTTTTCACTGACATTTGGCATACTGTAATCAGCGACTAAACGTAATAGACGTTCTTCACCACGGGATTGATGACCTAAAATATTTAAACCTTGCAAAATACGCTCAGCTTTTAAGCCAACCATCATGACTGCGGCTTCTTCCATACCTTCTGGGCGTTCATGCGCTTGACGTAAATTCAAAGCAGGGAAATTTAGAATTGAAGACTCTTCATTAATGGTGCCACTGTCTGACAAAGTTGCCTTTGCTGAAAGCTGCAATTTATTGTAATCACTAAAACCCAATGGTTTTAATAACTGAATTAAGGGATGAAATTCGATATTCAACGCTTCAATACGCTTACGGGTACGTGGGTGGGTTGAAACAATCACAGGATATTGGTACTTTTCAGCTACTGCATTCAGCATCTGAACCAAATCCAAGAAGTTTTGATCCGAGTTAATATTTTCTTCGCGATGCGCACTGACAATAAAGTATTGATGCTCTTGTAGCCCCAAACGTTCAAGTACATTTGAACTTTCAATTTTTGCCTTATAGTAATTTAACACTTCAAACATCGGGCTACCTGTTTTAATAACCTGGTCTGCAGGTAAACCTTCTGCTAATAGATAGTCACGCGCAATCGTACTGTACGTTAAATTAATATCTGCAGTATGATCGACAATACGACGGTTAATTTCTTCAGGCACACGCATATCAAAGCAACGGTTTCCTGCTTCCATGTGGAAAGTTGGAATTTTACGACGTTTTGCTGGAATCACTGCCATACAGCTATTGGTATCACCTAATACTAAAAGTGCTTCAGGTTGTACTTCTTCAAGTACTTTATCTACAGCAATAATGACATTACCAATCGTTTCAGCACCCGTTGCACCGGCAGCATTTAAAAAATGATCTGGCTTACGAATACCTAAATCGGTAAAGAAAATTTCATTCAGCTCATAATCATAGTTCTGTCCGGTATGCACCAATACATGATCAAAATATTGGTCACATGCAGCCATTACACGTGATAGGCGGATAATTTCAGGACGCGTTCCAACAACGGTCATTAATTTTAACTTTTGCATAATCTTTATACTTTTATTGAGTTAATGGCATGGCATAGGTATCGGGTTTATTACGGTCAAAAATTTCATTTGCCCATAACATCACCACCATTTCTTCATCACCAATATTGGTAATATCATGTGTCCAACCTGGTACGGTTTCTACAATACGTGGGTTATCACCTGATGTTTCCAATTCGTAGAACTCTTCGGTAATCACATGTTTAAATTTAAATAGTGCTTTGCCTTTAATGACCAAGAATTTTTCAGTTTTACTATGATGATAATGCCCCCCACGGGTAATACCTGGATGTGCAGTAAAATAAGAAAATTGTCCAGCATCTGGGGTTTTTAGCATTTCAACAAATACACCACGCTGATCGCCATACTTAGGCACACTGTAAACAAATTGCTCCGGTGTGAAAAAGCTCAGATAGGTTGAGTATAAAGCGCGCGTTAAACCTGTACCGACACGGTCGGTAATTAAGGTTTCACGAGAGTGTTTAAAACCTTGAAGGGTATTTGCAAGTTCGCCCACAGTAATTTGATATTCTGGCTGGATGGCAAAAATTGACTCAACCTTTACTTCACCTTGAATAATATTCCAAAATGATTCCACCACATCATCCACATAGACTAGTCGAATGACCGCATTGGCATCATGAATTTGAATAGGTAAATCATGAACAACGTTATGGCAAAAGGTTGCTACAGCAGAATTATAATTTGGACGTGACCATTTACCAAAAACATTGGCTAAACGGCAAATAAATACCGGATTACCTTGCTGTTGATGTAAATTTTCTAAAACTTGTTCGCCACCCAATTTACTTTGACCATAAGCATTATCACGCTCCACCTGAATAGAGGATGAAAGAATAATTGGGGTCTTTTTAGCAGCTTGTTTTAAAATATTAGCAATCTGTTCAGTTAAGCTGACATTCCCATCTATAAATTCTTTTTCATTTACAGGACGGTTGACACCTGCTAAATGAACAATCCAATCGGCAGAAAGAACGACTTGCTGTAATTCTTCTGAAGTAGAAGAGCGATTGAATTTAAGTACCTCTACATCCGGTTTTTCAGATAAAAATTGAATGAGATTTTTTGCAATAAAACCATTTGAACCTGTAACTAAAATTTTCATGTTTAAGCCTCAGGATCAATATACTGACCTTGGGTTAAGGCACGAATAAAATCGAGTTTCAGGAGTAGTTTTTTCATACCTTCGACATCTAAACGCTCAGTATTATGTGAGTTATAATCTTCTAACTGTGTGATCTTAAGATCACCATCCTCTACATATTTGGCATAATTTAAATCACGTTGATCTGCCGGCACACGGAAGTAATTGCCCTGGTCAAAAGCAACTGCCATTTCTTCGCGGCTAAGCAATGCTTCATAGGCTTTTTCACCATGACGTGTACCCATAATCGAAATAGGATGTTGTGGAACATTTAAAAGTTCAGTAAGTGCTTGAGCCAAATCATGAATTGTTGCTGCTGGAGCTTTTTGTACAAAGATATCGCCATTTTCACCATGTTCAAATGCATACAAAACTAAATCTACAGCATCGTCCAAAGTCATCATGAATCGGGTCATATTTGGATCTGTAATGGTTAATGCTTTGCCTGCTCGAATTTGGTCGACAAATAAAGGAATAACTGAACCGCGGGAAGCCATGACATTGCCATAGCGTGTACAGCAAATTGTAGTTTCTGTTTCTTCTAAATTGCGAGATTTTGCCACAATGACTTTTTCCATCATTGCTTTAGAAATACCCATGGCATTAATTGGATAAACTGCTTTATCCGTACTTAAGCAAACAATGCGTTTTACTTTATTTTGAATTGCTGCCTCTAATACATTTTCAGTACCAATGACATTGGTTTTTACTGCTTCCATTGGATGGAATTCGCATGATGGTACTTGCTTTAGAGCAGCAGCATGGTAAATATAGTCTACACCACGTGTTGCATTTAAAACACTATTATAGTCACGTACATCACCAATATAGAATTTCAGCTTGGATGACTGGTATTTTTTACGCATATCATCCTGCTTTTTTTCATCACGGCTAAAGATACGGATTTCTTTAATATCTGTTGCTAAAAAACGTTTTAAAACAGCATTACCAAATGAACCTGTACCACCAGTGATTAAAAGAGTTTTATTTTTAAACACAAAAAAATCCTATTTAAATTGATTTAAAGAACAAAATCCTTAAATTTATTATTACGAATAGTAAGATACTTTACATAAACTCGGCCAATTAAGTAAGGTAAAGCAACAAATAACCTTGCCAACATCTCTTTCAAAGGCGAAGATGGTAATTTAAAAACTTTAGAAAGCAAATAAAAGATTATGCCACGTATTTTTGCGACTTTAGGTAAATAAATTTTTTCTCTATTAGCAGAATAATAGTTCGCCCGATAATGAAGAACTTCCAATGTCCTTGTAAAGGTATTATTACCTCTAAGTCGAACCTTAACTAATGGCTCAGTAATTAATGCTATAGGGTATAATTTACTAATATCTTGCCAAAATTGGGTATCCTCACCAATACTTAAATTAGTTTGAAATTTTAATTCGGGGTGACTATCAAATATTTGTCGAGATACAATGACAGTAGGTGTCGCTATTTTCAATGAAATAAAAGATTTTATAAAAATGTCACCAAACTCATCTTTTATACCAACATCTGTTAATTTATTATGGCTTTCAGACCAATAATAATAATTGGTATGTGACCATAATGCACCAATAGAACTCATAAAATATATTTGCTTTTCCAACTTAGTTGGGAGCCATAGATCATCTGAATCCAAAAAAGCAATAAAAGCACCTGTAGCTTTTTGAATCCCTAGATTCCTAGCTGACGATGCACCTTGATTATCCTGTGAAAAATACAATATGTTGTCTTTAAACTTTTCTAAAAATTCACTTAGGTCTTCTTTAGAACCATCATTAACAACAATGATTTCAAAATTTTTATAAGTTTGATCTAATATACTTTGTACTGCATCACAAAGCCATTCTACCCCGCTATAAAAAGGAACAATAACACTTACTTTTTTCACAATACTAGCCTAGTGGAATTTATTAATTAAAGAGCTTAAATGCTGAGCATGATTTTTTCGTGAATATGCAATAATCGGCTTAACCGTATTAATGCCGTTTTTAGCATATTGCTGCATTACTGAATAATTATTAACAGCATAAATTACACCATCAGTAATACTTGTAATCGACTGCGGCTCAATCTCAAGACAATTATATCGATTAATCATAACACCAGAGATACCACCAACAAAAGTAGTTAAAATAGGAGTTCCAAAAATCATAGATTCATATAATGTACGAGGAAAGCCCTCATGGTATGTTGGAAGAACATACAAATTTGAGTTAGTGAAAAAAGATTTTATTGCCTGCTCATCAAAGATTGCTCCATGAAAATTTAAAGCTTGATCAATACCCAACTCTCTGCTTAATTTTTTTGCTGAGCACAACATAGAACCATCCCCAACAATATCAACCTCCAGCTCAAACTTATTCATCAATTCAGAAATAGCATATAAAAATTCCTCTATTCCTTTATCTTTTTCTATACGCGCCAGAAATAAAATCTTAATTTTTTCTCCCAAATAATTATTTCTATCATAAACAATATCACTTGGAGTTAAATTAATCATTGGCTTTATGGAAAATACATTTTTTTTTAAAGTTATTTCTTTTATATAGGTAGTAAAAAAATCTCCAACTGTAAATACCACATTGGATTTTTTGAAAATAAATTTTGACGTTTTTGTCTTAAGATCATTTTCCCCTCTTACATACAACCCATAAGGCTTATTCATCAGCCAACATAATATAGCAACATATTTAAATGCTGATGGATAAAATATATATATAAAATCATTTTTTAATACTTGTGGTATTACCATTAAATACAAGAAAAAGTAATTAATCAACTTATTATTTTTCCTAAAATACCCAACAACAGAAATTCCATTACCCATTATATCAAAAGAATGAATATTGTTCTTATCCTCCACAATCTGACCATACATTGTTATCTTGTTGCCTAAAGATTGCAACTCAGTTGCAAAACCTCCAGTTTTTGGTTCGCAACATAAATTATTACCCAAAGGGGTTAAAGAGGTATTATCAATTAAAAGAATTTTCATAAATCTAACCTTCAAAACTCTTTGCGCTTACTTACAAGCAACTTAAAATTAACTAACAAAACATAGATCACTAACGTCCAAACTATGAACTTTAATGGCATCAAAAAATCTGTTCTAGGATAATAAACGGCATAACCCAATAAAGTAAAATAAACAATATGATTCACTATATTATTCTTTTTATAGACACCAATTCTAAATTTCTCTACAATATAACCCAATATAATAAAAAGAATCACGCAACCAAATAAACCATATGCAATATATACACTTGAAATTAAATTCGTCCCTAACCCCCATGTTGGATCATTACCTAATCCTATCTGAGTAAATATTTCAGAAGGGGACGTTAGTTCAATCAATCCTGTTGATTCCACCAATCCTTGCAAAAATGGTACAACCCCCAATAAAGGCTTTAAAAAGGTACTTCCCCAATCAATACCATTAACATCAACATAATCCAAACCAACATACAGAGTCCAAGAGTTAATAACAAAATCTAATGTCATATTATAATAGCCATCAATATTAAACTCCAATGACTCCAACCCTCTAGAAATAATATTTCCTTCAGCACCACTAGTACCAGAAACCCTACCCTCTCCAATTAACCTCATTAACAATATACCAACTATACCAAGCGGAATTATTTTATATATTTTTATTTTTTTTATATAAATAGAGTACAAACCAGAAACAATTATCAACATACTAAGTGCTGGACCTCTATCACCAACAGATAAAAATAGCAAAACATATAACAACATTGAAAAATAATAAATTTTTTTATTTTTTTGATAATTATAGTCTCTAAAAAATATCAATGTTGCCAATGTATAACTACAAATCACTAAAGGCAATATATATAAAGATAATGTACTTTGTGCTGTAAAATCTCCTTTTAAGAAATTTGACCCTACAGTACCAATAAAACAAAAAAGCAAAAATATTGACAAAATAGTAACTGGTAAATGACTAAAATAACCACTACCAATATTAATAAAATTTGTACTTTTTTTTCTATATAAAATACTGGCACCAAGTATTAGACTAGAGCTAACTACTTGTGCTAAAGCCGTAGCCCGACATATTACATCATGATTAAACTTTTTACTAAAAATTGAAAAATACTCTGGATCAATAGGATACAAAAACAAAGGATAAAAGAAATTAATTAAAAAAAAGCTCAAAAAAAATAAACTATAAAAATTAACATACCCTCCCTTTCCTAAATAATAATTAAAACTAGCAACTTGAATAAAAAACAAAAATGAAATCAAAAAAATAAAAGGGTAGCTATAACCAGTTGGCGCAAATACATATAAAAAAACAGAGCCCACAAGAATAAATAAACTATTTATTAACATAAATCACCTTTACCAAACTAGACTCCACCCATATTCGTTCTAATTTTTTTCAAAACATTAAAAAAATCAAACAAACCAAAAACCTTGAGGATACAAAAATATATAAAAACATATAATATATAATATACTATTCCAAAATAACTAGAATCAAAAAAATCTAAAATATAATAAAAAATTAAACACATAAAACTTGTAATAATTAAACTTTTTATATAACCAAATTCCACCACCCCTCTAACAGAATTTGCATAATAACACACAAGAATCATTCCAAATATATTTGTTAAAATCAATCCATATATAAAAGTTAAAACATTAAAACTGTAAAAACCAACCAATATCGTTAACACTTGAAATATTTTCTTTATTATTTCTATTTTTAAAATCAAATCAGTCCTATTAAAAACTTTTAATATGTTTTTATAAAAAACTTCGACACAGTAAAAAAGTGCCCCAATTATTAAAAATTTTAAATAAATTGAAGCGATAAACCACTTTTCTCCAAGTATAAGACTAACAACTAGATCTGAATATAAAAATATAAAAGAAGAAACTAACGAAACAATTACAATATAATAACTCAGTATTAAGTCATAAAATATATTAAAAGAATTTTTATCATCCTGTCTTTTCGATAAAGCTGAGTAAAAAACTGATATAATGGAGCTTTGCAGTAAATTTACTGGAACATCATGCAATTGTTTTGCTTGTTGATAATAACCACTTACACTCATGGAAAAATATTTTCCAAAAATTAACTGATAAATACTATTAAATATTGCATTTATTGCTGCTGTTAAAGTTGTATTTATCCCAAATTCATAGAATTCTTTAAATGACTTTAATGAAAATTTATAAGTTCTTAAAGGCCCAACTACTAACCACATCAAAACAGTCAATATTATAGAGTTAATTACATACATCCATATAATTGAAACTTTACCAAAATTGTTAACTGCTAACACTACTGAAACAACAGACCCACATAAAACCGATATTATTTCCAGTATCGATTTTAACTTAAATTCCATCTCTTTAATCAATAAAGTCATTTGTATATTGCCCAACGCATTAAATACTAAAATCAATATTGAAAAAACTAACAAATCACTTAAGCTACTATCATTATAATATTGTGCTATAACACCGGAAAAGATATAGATAATTAAAGCTAAAAGACAAGACGTAAAAAAATTAAATATAAAAATTGTTGAAATATCTAAGTCACTAGCATTATTTTTTCGCACTAAAGCACCTGAAAGACCCGACTCCGTAACTATTATAGAAAATGTTATAAAAAACATAACTACAGCCACTTTACCAAAATCTTCAGGCTCTAGAATTCTAGCTAATATTATATTTGTGATTAATACAATAATAAGATAACCAAAACGCCCTACCACTGACCATATAGAATTCTTGAGAAGTGAGTTAGACATTTTATTACTCATTCTAAAAGCCTATTTTCTTAAACTTTTAGTTAAATCTCCAACATACCAACGCATGGCCAATTGAATGCCTTCGGCAATTTTAAACTCCGGCGCATAACCCAAATGTTGCTGAATTTTAGCAATGCTCGCTTGTGAATGACGTACATCACCTGCACGAAATTCACGGTACACAGGATCACGCTCAAAGTTCACATCATTTGTCGCAAGCGCCGCCTGAATGGCACGGTATAAATCATTCAAAGTCGTGCGATCACCTAGTGCAACATTATAAACCTGATTTTTTGCTTCATCGCTTTGCGTTGTCGCAGCTAAAATATTCGCTTGTACAACATTTTGAATAAAACAGAAATCTCGGCTGGTTTCACCGTCTCCGTTAATAAATACATCTTCACCCGCAATCATCGATGAAGTCCATTTCGGAATCACAGCGGCATAAGCACCTTTGGGATCTTGACGCTGACCAAAGACATTAAAGTAACGCAAACCAATCGTTTTAAAGCCATACGTTTTTGCAAATACGTCTGCGTATAGTTCATTGACGTACTTCGTCACTGCATATGGAGATAATGGCTTACCAATGTTTTCTTCTATTTTTGGCAATGCAGGATGATCACCATAAGTTGAACTGCTGGCGGCATAAGTGAAACTTGATACATTGGCATCGCGCGCAGCGACCATCATGTTCAAAAAACCAGTGATATTTGCACTGTTTGTCAAAATTGGATCGGCAATTGAACGCGGTACAGAACCTAAAGCTGCTTCATGCAGGACATAATCCACGCCTGCACAGGCTTTTTGGCAATCTTCTAATTTGCGAATATCACCTTCAATGAAACTAAATTTCGCCCATTGCTCAGCAGTCACCAAGCTTTGCACTTCATCGAGGTTGTGCTGATGACCTGTGGCAAAGTTATCTAGACCCACCACGGTTTGATCTAACTTTAATAAAGTCTCTAAAAGGTTTGAGCCAATAAAACCTGCAACACCAGTAATTAGCCAAGTTTTCGGCGCTTTCAGCAAATTCGCTTGAACAGTTTCATAAGTATTCATCATTCTTTTCCCTTGGCCTGTTTATAGACGAATATCTGATTCAGCTTGTGAAAGCACATATTTCAAGTCATACAGTACATGATCAGTTTTACCAAATGCACGGATGGCTTCAACACCCATTTCCTTAAACTGTTCATGCGCTACTGCTAAAATTACAGCATCATATTCACCTTGCCTTGGCGCTTGTACAGGCTGAATCCCATATTCATGCTCGGCTTCGGCACAATCTACCCATGGATCATAAACATCCACATTCACGTGATATTCTTTCAGTTCATTGACGATATCAATAATGCGGGTGTTACGGATATCGGGACAGTTTTCCTTAAAACTTAAGCCCAAAATCAGCACCTTGGCATCTTCCACCTGAATGCGTTTTTTCAGCATGCCTTTCACCAGCTGAGTCACCACATAGGCACCCATGCCATCATTCAGACGGCGGCCGGCCAAAATAATTTCAGGGTGATAACCAATCGCTTGTGCTTTATGGGTGAGATAATACGGATCCACCCCGATACAATGCCCACCGACCAGACCCGGACGGAACGGCAGAAAGTTCCATTTGGTTCCCGCAGCCTCAAGCACCGCTTCGGTATCAATCCCCATTTTGTTAAAGATTACCGCCAGTTCATTGATCAGGGCAATGTTGACATCTCGCTGGGTATTTTCAATGACTTTCGCTGCTTCGGCCACTTTAATGCTGGCTGCTTTATGGGTACCCGCTTCAATCACCAGGTTATAGACCTGGTCCACATAGTCCGCCACTTCAGCTGTTGAACCTGAAGTGATTTTTAAAATATTCGTGACACGGTGCAGTTTGTCTCCCGGATTAATCCGCTCCGGGCTATAACCGGCAAAGAAATCCTGATTGAATTTTAGACCGGATACTTGTTCCAGCTCAGGAATACAGACTTCTTCCGTTGCCCCCGGATACACGGTCGACTCATACACCACCACGTCGCCCTTTTTCAGAACCTTGCCAATACTCTGCGAGGCTTTAACCAAAGGGCTCAAGTCAGGCTGTTTATATTCATCAATCGGGGTCGGTACCGTCACAATAAAGAAGTTACAGCCAGACAGATCTTCAAGCTGTGAGGTGTAGCTTAAATGTGCGGATTGTTTTAATTCTTCGGGAGAAACTTCTAAAGTATGGTCCTGGCCACTCTTTAATTCATCAATCCGTTTCTGATGAATATCAAAGCCTACGACTGAAACTTTTTTACCAAACTCTACTGCCAACGGCAAACCAACATAACCTAGCCCAATAATTGCTATTTTTAGTTCAGAGAGCTGTAACATCCACTTAAGCCTATGTAATATATTATGTAATTAAAAGAGTTTAAAATCCCTACATAATATAGCAGATTTTTCAAATGAATAATTATAAAAATATTTATATGAATTAAATTTTAAAATTCAATAATTGTAAGCATCATTTTAGATTTTAAAAATTTAATTATCAGAACTCAGATGAAATTATTATTTATTTTAATAATTTAAAGCTTATAAATCTCATAAGCCAATTATCTACTAAAACCAGCGACATATTTATTTAATAATGTATATAGCGGTTTTGTTTCAGCATTTTCCCGACTCAACCTGTTCAGGTGATCGAAAACTGTTAAAATTTCTTGCCATGAATAATATTTTTCATAAGATTTTAATATTCGGGAATGCTCAGTTTTCTCAACACTTTCCTGATCAATCAACAATTCTTCATACAATTTCTCGCCCGGACGCAATCCGGTAAACTGAATTTCAATATCACCCAGGCCATTTTCATCAATAGGACGGAAACCGCTTAAACGAATCATCTGCTTGGCCAAATCGACAATTTTCACCGGTTCCCCCATGTCCAGTAAAAATACATCCCCGCCCGTACCCATGGCCCCTGCCTGAATCACCAGCTGTGCAGCCTCCGGAATGGTCATAAAGTAACGCGTCACTTCAGGATGGGTTACCGTGACCGGTCCGCCTTGGGCGATCTGTTTTTTAAACAAGGGAACTACTGAACCCGAAGAACCCAATACATTGCCAAAACGTACTATACTGATTTGTGTTTGCGGATTTGTTGCAGCCAGACCCTGACAGTACAGTTCCGCCATCCGTTTCGAAGCACCCATGACATTGGTCGGGCGCACCGCTTTATCGGTGGAAATTAAAACAAAGGTTTCCACCTTTTGGTTCACCGCAGCATCAACACTGCGTGCAGTACCAATCGAAGTGTTATAAATACCTTCAAACGGATTGGCTTCTACTAAGGGTACATGCTTGTAGGCTGCGGCATGATAGACCGTTTGTACCTGATACTCGGCAATAATACGTTCTAATTTGGCCTGATTGGTGACAGAACCCAGAACAGGAACAACCTGGATACCCAAATTTTGCAGCTCACGATCAATCGAATACAGCGCAAACTCTGACATTTCAAACAGAACCAATAGCTTGGGCTGATGTTTGACAATCTGACGGCACAGTTCCGAGCCAATCGAGCCGCCTGCCCCGGTCACCATCACCACCTTGTTTTTAATGTTTTTTTCTAGAAGTTCCGGCTTTGGCGGTACAGGGTCACGACCCAGCAAGTCAATAATATCCACCTCACGAATATCGGAAACCTGTACCTGCCCCCCGACCAGTTGGGTCACGCCCGGCAATTCCATGATTTTGACATCAGCCAGCTCAAAGAATTCAATCATCTCTTTTTTACGCGCCCGGCTGACCGAAGGCATGGCCAGCAAGATTTCTTCAATATGAAATTTGCCTAATTTACCCAAGGCTTTTTTCGGCGCATAAATTTTTAAACCGCTGAGTGACTGACCATGCAGCGAGGCTTTATCATCAATAAAACAAATCGGCAGATAATCATCCGATCGATGCAAGGCAGCCGCAATCTGTTGACCTGCAAGCCCGGCGCCATAAATGGCGACCCGCTTACGGTTCTGTTTTTTGGCAAAAGTGCGCAGCGTGGCATAACGAATCACCGCGCGGCTCCACCACATGTAAGAGAACAGCACAAAGCCGTACATGAGTGGAATACTCATGGGAATAAATGCCAGATTGAGTTTTTTTATGGCATATAAACCCACAATCTGGATAAAGGTCGCAATGGATAGACGCAGCAAATAGTCTTCGTTAAATGAACGCACAATGGCGCTATAAATACCCAATAAGGTAAAAACCAGAACACCAAAAACGCCGACATAGACATACCAGAAATCAAGCCCCTGCATGACTACAACGTTTGGCGTTGCCAAACGGATGGCATAGACCAGCCACATGATCACAGGCAAAACACAGATATCCATCACCACCAACACGATTTGTTTTTGGCGACGCGGCAAAGATGCTAAATATCGGATGATGTCTTTCACTAAGGGCTCTAAATCGGTAAAAGTCAGAAAACTGAATGGCGCATATTATACGCCCATTCCGCTTTAAATATCTGCCATCACCGTCTGAATTGCAGTTATGGTTTTTTGCATGCTCTGTTCAGACAAGGTTGGATGGACCAAGAACATCAGGCTGCTTTCACCCAAAGCTTGCGCATTGTGCAAACGCTGTTCAGGACGCCAAGGTGTATGCTCAAACGCCTTTTCCAGATACACTTCCGAACATGAACCGCTAAAACACGGCACACCCAAAGCATTGATTTCCGCCATGATGCGGTCTCGTGACCAGCCTTCAGGCAATGCATCGGTATTCACTTGCACATAACATTTATAAGCCGCATGCACATAGTCACTTGACGGTTGAGCAACGGTGAAATAAGGACTATTGGCAAATGCACTTTGAATTTTATGCATATTTTCAAGGCGTTTGGCTGTCCATTCTGGCATCTGTTTCAGCTGGAGTCGTCCGATTACCGCCTGCATTTCCATCATGCGCCAGTTGGTGCCAAAGGAGTCATGCAACCAGCGGAATCCTGGTGGATGCTGCTTGTTGTAGATACTGTCAAAGTTTTTGCCATGATCTTTATAGGACCACATTCTTTTCCAAAGTGCTTCATCGTTGGTGGTGACCATGCCACCTTCACCGCCGGTGGTCATGATCTTGTCCTGACAGAAGGACCATGCGCCAATATGACCGATGGAACCGGCAGATTTTCCTTTGTACATTGCACCATGCGCCTGGGCACAGTCTTCAATCACATAAAGGCCTTTTTCCTCGGCCAATTGCATGATCGGGTCCATATCGCACATCCAGCCGGCCAGATGCACGCAGATAATGGCTTTAGTATTTGGGGTAAGGACCGCTTCAATGCTACGGCGTGAAATGTTTTGTGAATCCAGTTCAACATCGGCAAAAACCGGATTGGCCCCAGCTGTCACAATTGAACTTGCCGAAGCCAAAAAGGTGCGTGAGGTGACAATAACATCATCACCCTGACCAATGCCCAGTGCTTTTAAAGCCAGATCCAGCGCTACGGTGCCATTCGCCACAGCCACGGCATAATCCGTTCCGGCAAATTGTGCAAATTCCTTTTCAAATTCACGACATTCCTGACCGGTCCAGTAATTCACTTTATTGGACAAAAGAACTTTTGAAACCGCATCTGCTTCTGCTTGCGTGAAACTTGGCCACGGCTCAAATGCACTGTTTAACATGGAATTTTCCTAGCTTTAAATTCTATTTGGATTCGACTATACGCGCTGGATTGCCCACCACGGTAACGCCAGCCGGCACACTTTTGGTCACCACGGCGCCCATACCGACAATCGCACCTCGACCGATAACCAAAGGTTGTTCAGGTGTGCCCTGCTTGATCATGGCACCAGCACCAATATAGGCATGGTCTTGAATATGAATATTGCCGTTGCATTTTACCCCTGGCGCAAAGGTAACGAAATCCCCAATCACGCAATCATGCTCGACATAGCTGTATAAATTGGCGTGGAAGCATTTTCCAATCTTGATATTCGAGGTAATAGTCACAAATGGACTCAGGGCTGCACCAGCTGCAATCTGAGCATCATCCATCAGCACCACATTATCTGCCATAACCGACCAGAGCTGAATATCATCCGCTTGCAGGCGATTGGCGATTTTTTCACGGACTTGGCTATTGGCAATGGCAATCAGCACATATTTTTGCGCAGCGGGTTCAGCCAGAAAGCTTGCATAGTTCATGGCACGATGAGCATTGACCGTTGTGATGGTGGTCTGTGCATCATCAATAAAGACAATTTCAGAACTGTCTTGTTCACGGGCCAACTGCTGCCGCGCCACAGGCATCAGGCTACGCCCACAGCCAGAAGCACCATATATGGCATAGAGTTTAGTCATTTTTCTGTTCCGGTGTGCCGGTAAATTTTGTCATGGTTGCCTCGCCTTCGGCGCTGATGTCATCCTTGGCAAGCACTTTTTTTACGGTTTTTAGCATAATTTTAAAGTCTAGCCAAAGCGACTGATTTTCTACATACCAGGTATCAAGCTTGAACTTTTCTTCCCAGCTGATGGCATTGCGCCCATTGACCTGTGCATGTCCGGTCATGCCGGGACGCACATTATGGCGTTTGGCTTGTTCGCTATTGTATAAAGGCAGATATTCCATCAATAATGGCCGTGGTCCAACTATACTCATCTCGCCTTTAATCACATTCCACAGTTCCGGCATTTCATCCAGACTGCTTGAACGAAGCATTTGACCAAATGGGGTGAGGCGCTCACTGTCAGGTAATGGATTTCCGTTTTCATCCACCGCATCTTTCATGCTGCGAAACTTGATCATTTCAAAGGGTTTGCCATGCAGTCCCGGACGCAGCTGACGGAACAGCACCGGCGAGCCTAAATTTTTACGTACCTTATAGGCCACAAAAAAATAGACTGGAGACAGCAGCAGCAAGGCCGTCGAAGCAATCATGACATCCAGAACACGCTTTAACATTTATTTCACCCGTTTGATCTATTCAAGATCGGTCCAACGTCTATTCACCAATCCACCAGGATTGTTCATATGCAACACTTTTGCATAATTGCCCGCAGCGGTGGCACCTTCTGGAATATCTTTGGTGACGATACTACCCGCCCCAATCGTTGCATTGGAGCCAATTTTAACCTGATTCACAATACAGACCTGAGGACCGATATAAACATTATCGCCGATTTCGGCAGCCTGACGCCCGCCATTCGCACCAATGGTGGTAAATTGCGATAAATTTACATTATTGCCAATGACGGTTGAAGGATTGACCACCAATGGCCCGCCATGACCGATATACAAGCCATAGCCAATCTTTGTGGTAATGTGAATATCAATGCCGTATTGCTTTTTCTTGTAATAATAAATGGGATAGGCAAATTTTGCCCACATGGATTTTGCGCTGGCGAGTCGCAACCAAACCGAAAAGTTAAAACCACGATTAAACAAATAGTTTTTTAAAAAGAGTTTAAAGCTGATCTTTCCGGTATAGCGATACAAGTCACTTTTAATGTATTTCACGATCATAAGACCATCTCTAAATTATTTATCCTGTCCACCTGGTTCATCCCGGTCATGGCTGAGAAATGATCTGCATTTCTGTCAACATATGCCGGTTCACTTGATGCACATCATATTTATTGAGTGCCATTTCACGGGAACGCTGTCCCATATAGGCAATCAGCTGGGGATCTTCAATAAAGTACTGCATGCTCTGCACCAGATCATCAACCGATTTAACCGCCACCAGATAGCCATTCACGCCATTGCTCACCGTTTCACGGCAGCCCGGAGCATCGGTGGTAATAATGGCACGACCGATTGCCATGGCTTCCAGCACGGTACGCGGCGTTCCTTCCCGGTAAGAAGGCAATACATAGACCGAACTTGCCGCGATGGCCGGACGTACATCACTCAGTTTACCCCAAAACTTGAGGGTATGATCCGCTACCCAGCGATCCAGCTCGGCTTGTGAAATTGCAGAAGGATTGTCATCAATCCAGCCGACCAGATGAAATTCCGTTTCAGGATATTGCGCTTTGACAATGCGTGCCGCTTCGGCATATTCACGCACGCCTTTATCACCGAGCAATCGGGCAATCAGCAAGAAAGAAGCTTTCACCTGCCCGTCTTCATTGAGCGGTAAAGGCATGAGCTCAAAATCCTGCACATTCACCCCTGAACCATTGACCACCACAGTCGGCTTGCTTGAATCAAGCAAATGCATCTGCTGGAACAGCTTTAAATCATCCGGATTCTGGAAAAACACTTTATGGGCATGTTTCAGTGCCTGGGCATACAAGCCATGCACCAGTTTTTGAAAAAAACTGCGTTTGCCCGATTCTATATTTTGAAAGGCATAACCCAGTCCGGTGATTAAGGCAAAACGCTGCGGCACCCGAGCCAGCCATGCCGCCAAAGTGCCATAAATCACCGGTTTAATGGTATAGCTCAGCACCATATCCGGCTGAATCTGGCGGATCATCTGATACAGGGTTTGCAGCAGCTTAAGATCGGCCAATGGATTGGTGCCTGCGCGCTGCATGGGGATGCCATGCACCTGATAGCCCAACTGCTGCAACTGCTTTAATTCATCGGGAAAATCCGTCAGGTCCGGTGCAAACACATGAATTTCATAACCCTGAGCATGAATCGCTTCCAACAGTTTACCCCTAAAGTTCAGGGCTGAAGGCAGATAGCTACAAATCATCAAAAACTTCATGCACCTTGTCTCCACATGTCCAGATACTGCTGACTCACGCTTTCAATACTAAAATGTTGTTCCACCCGTGCACGGCTGGCTTGTTTCAACTGTAATTTTTCCGCCTGGCTGGAATGGACATAATCCAAAATGGCATTGGCCAGTGCCTCCGGATCGCGTGGCGGCACAATGGCACCCAGCTCATCGACTATATATTTGGCATCGCCGACATCGGTACTGATACAGGGCAGACCGGATGCCATGGCTTCGACCAGCACATTGGGAAAGCCTTCGGTAATTGAGGTCATCAAAAAGGCATCCACCGACTGATAAAATGCCGGCATGTCAGAAACCTGATCGAGCAGATGCACTTTGTTTTTATCTAGCCCGAATTGTTCAAATAGGGCTTTGACTTCGGGATTCTCTAAGCTTGCCCCACTGCCGGCAATTTTAAAAATAATCGGCTGATCTTTCAGTTTTGCCAGAGTCGCAAATAAATACGGATAGCCTTTTGCCGTATGATAACGTCCGGCAAAACCAATGGTGATCGGTTGATGCAGTTCAGGATTGGGCTGAAATTTATCTAAAAACACGCCATTGGCAATCACCTGAGCATTGCTATTTTTCAGGCCAAAGTGTTGATGCTGTTGCAAGGATGAATGCGCGCAATAAATCACGCCTTGGGGCTGCGCAGCGAGAACTTTACTCATGACCAGGGCGACTTTGGTACTCAGCGATTCTTCTTTGGGAGAGGCCAGCGAATGATGAATACCCCAAAAAATCTCGGGTTTGGGGCTGAGACCGATGCAACTTAAACTGGTCAATACATTGGCATGGTACATCCAGCATTGCACCGTTTTTGGCGCAATGGACTTGAGCAAATGCCGTAGCTTAGCAATCGTCCCCAGCGTATTCAGTCCATTCCAACCCAATGCATAATAAGACTGGCACTGCGCCAGGGTTTCGGCATACACCTCCGATGTTTTCATCAGTGCGATAATCACATGCGCATACTGGTCCCGGGTCTGCTGAATCAGGCGTGCCAGCATCATCTCTGCCCCACCCACTCCGGCAAAGTTGGTAATCACATGCACCATGACTGGTTTCGGCTGATTCATGCGGAGGGCTCCATCAGCTGCAGATAACGCTGTTGCACGGTATGTTTATGGAATTGCAGACAATGTGCAGCCAGTTCAGTGTCATCATACGTGACATATTCACCGAAAATTGCCTGCTGCATTGCCGCAGTCATGCCCGCCTGATCATTACATTCCACCAGCAAGCCAAATTTAGCCTCCGCCAAAATTTCCTTTGGGCCGCTCGGGCAATTGGTACTCACCACTTTAATTTTTGAGGCCAAAGCCTGAATCAGCACCCCGGGCAAGCCTTCCCAGTTGGAACTCAAGACAAACAGCTCGGCATATTTAAAATAGGCATAGGGATTGGGATCGAAACCGGGCAGGTCGACCACATCGCTTAGGCTTAAGTCATGAACCAATTGCTCTAGTTCACCGCGTAATTCCCCTTCACCCAGAATAATCAAGCGGGTTTCCGGGTGCTGTTGATACAAGGCATGAAAAGAACGAATCAGGAAGCCGAAATTTTTCGCTTCGGTTAAACGCCCGACTGCCAGAATGACTTTATGTTCTGGCTGGAAGAAACGATGCTGAACGGGCACTTGCAGTTTTTTAGCATAGGTCTCGTCAATCACAGGGTTATAAATGGTGACTAAATTGTTCTTGGAATAATCATAATATTCACGAAAATCCTCCAGCACGCCATTGGACACACAGACCACCTGACTGGCAGCTGGATAGGTCATTTTGACCAGGGTTTTCAGCAGCCACTTTGCCATGCCCTGCAATTTCAAATTTTTTGAAGGGGTGGAAACCTCGCGCAAAATCAACCGGACCTGACTTTTGGCTAAACGTCTGGCCAAGGCAGCAATAATATTTGTATGGGTCTGGGTCGCCACCAGCACATCATACTCCACCGCCTGCAACAGTTTTTTCAGTGGGAAAATGGCATTGGCAACACGGCCACAGTTTAAATCGATCAATTGAATCTGCGGATCAACCTCGGGCAGGAGTTTACCTTTTACCCCACTGATGTCACAGACCACCACATCCACTTTGCGTCCCTGCTGGACCAGGTTGTTGGCCAATTGAATCACGGTACGTTCTGCCCCACCACCCCCTAAGCTCGGCAAAAAAAACATGATTTTATTGAGCATAACAATACCTAAAAATGGAAGAAATTAATCGGTGCTTTTAGAAGCTTGCAGAGCCATTGCACGTTGCACACGCTGCTGATAATCATGGATACCGGCCAGTTCTGAATCGCTGGCACAGCTGGCTTGAATCTTGACCGCATAGTCCGCAAAACTTGAAACCACCTTGGCGGGCACACCTATCGCCACACTGTTATCCGGAATATCTTTGGTCACCACCGAACCGGCCCCAATGACGACATTGGAACCAATCTTCACCCCCGGCATAACAATCGTATTGACCCCGATAAACACATGCGAACCGACCTGAATCGGGGCAAAGCGTTGATAGCGTTTGCCATGCTGGTCTTTGACCAGACAGGTACTGCCATCATGAGTGATAAATTTCACCCCGGAAGTTACGGTAACATGATCGCCAATAGCAATCAGAAAGGGTTCCGAGCCCCAGCTTTTAATATAAATGCGACAATGTTCACCTACGCTGACCCCTTTTTTCCGCGCATAAGCCACACTGCCTTTGGCCATAAAATAGACCAGGTCAAAGAGTGTATTGAAGACGGATTTTATCAATGCCATGCGCATGACCTTTAGAGCAGCAAAACAAAAAATGCGAGAAGTGGGCTATTTTACGCCTAAATTGGCTTCAGGCATATAATTGCATTGCCAGGCTTATTTGATTTTTCTGGCAGGAATGCCGACATATATTCCCGGCTCGGCAAGCGTTTTGGAAACCAGACTGCACGCTCCAATTACACTGTTGTCCGGAATCTTCACGCCATCCAGAACCGTCACCCGGGCACCCAGCCAGATATTTTCACCCAGGCTGACCCCCTGCTTGGTAATCTGGTCTTTCACCAAGATATCCGGATCATCAAATTTATGGTTACTGGCAATAATGATACTTTGCGTGCCAATACGGGTATTGTCGCCAATGCCGACTCCACCACAGCCATTGATAAATGACTTGGAATTGATGCTGACATCCTGACCAATACTGATATTGCCACCAAAACATTTGATATAACAACTTTCACCAATAAAGCTGTTGTCGGCAATGCTGAGCGTTGCGCCTGGTTCCACAATCAGGCTGACCTGATCGCCGATATAGACATTTTTACCCATACGCACCTGACCTGCAATTTCAAGCGTAGTGCCTTTGCCAAAATATTTAAACCGGGTAGCAAAGGCCTGATTATAAAGCACCTTGCGGCATTGTGCAGTGAACCAGTTCATGAGTTTTAAAGCTTTAAAAAACATCACTTTTTGCTACTCCACACAGAGAATAAAATGGCAAAGTTATAAAAAATCAAGGCAACCGGCACGGCAAGCAGCATATAGACTTTATCTTCTACCAGTAGATACAGGCCGAAAAATAAAACGAATTTAATCAATAACTCAATAATCTGCAATCTAAACAGCACATGACTATTGCGCTGCGCAATCAGGAAGGCCGAACTGGGCGGATTACAGAAAATTGCCCAATAGCCCAAGGCCAAAATCTGAAAATAGGTGGAAATACCCACCCAGTCTTTGCCAAACACCCATAAATACAGGGATTCTGGCAGCACAAAGAATGCAGCAAACAAGGGTAAAGATAGCAGACTAAGCAGCACACTGCTTTTTAAGGCTTCCTGGCTATTTTCCAGAGTTTTAAATTTCCGAATAAAGAACTGACGAATGGTTTGCGACATTAAATTGATCGGCACACGCAAGGTCCGCTCTACAATGGCATAAAAGCCCATCGCCTGAACACCGACAAAATGCGAGACCACATAATAAGGCAAGTTATGCGAAAAACTGTTCAGCAAAGCATGTGGCGTATTGGAATAAATAAAATCTTTATAGTGCCTAAATGCCTGCCAACTGACCTGATAGAGCTGATTTCTTACAATATACATCAATATAAACAGTAGCATCAGCACCGAACTGACACTGTAACTGTTGACTAGACTGATGCTCATCAAGAAGGGCAAACCCAGCTGCACCAGCACCACAATCAGGCTACGCAAAATATTCAGTCCGGCACAGAAATATTCGGCATGCGCGGCAAATTTATAGTTATAGATACTTTGAATCAGGGTATTGGCCAACACACCGCTACAAATGGCAACCACCACAGCCGCATTAAAAATAAAACTTAAGATGATGGCACTGACCGCTACAATAGCTGTGGAGAACATCGCTCCTTCAAAGATCAGGCTTTTTTTGTCCTGCTCTTCCGCGACCAGTAAGGCTTGATCGAGACGCAAATTGGCAATGGTCGATAAAACGCTGACCACAGCCAATGCAATGCCATATTCACCAAAATCCTGAACCGAATAAAGGCGCGTTAAAAAAGGAAGTGCGATAAATGTAATTATCGCACCTACCAATAAACTCGACGTGATTAAGCCAATCGACTGATATTTGGCGAAAATACGCGCAATCATGTCAGATTTTTAACGTACCAGCGCATGGCCAGCTGAATACCGGCATCGATTCGAAACTCAGGTGCATAACCCAAGGCTTGTTCAATTTTGGCAATGCTGGCTTGGGAGTGACGCACATCTCCGGCACGGAAGTCATGGTACACCGCATCTTTAGTGTAATTTACGCCATTTTCCGTAAGTGCTGCTTGAATTGCACGATACAAATCATTCAAGGTGGTACGGTCACCCACTGCGACGTTATAGACCTGATTTTTTGCTGCATCATCTTGTGTGGTCGCTGCCAAAATGTTGGCTTGAACCGTGTTATCGATAAAGCAGAAATCCCGGCTGGTTTCGCCATCACCATTGATAAACACATCATCACCAGCAATCATGGCTGCGGTCCATTTCGGAATCACTGCCGCATAGGCCCCATTCGGATCCTGACGCTGGCCAAACACATTAAAGTAGCGTAAACCAATCGCTTTAAAACCATAAGTTTTAGCAAAAACATCAGCATAGAGTTCATTGACATACTTAGTCACGGCATAAGGCGACAAAGGCTTGCCAATGTTTTCTTCCACTTTCGGCAATGCCGGATGGTCACCATAGGTTGAGCTGCTGGCTGCATAGGTAAAGCTGGAGACTTTGGCATCACGCGCCGCAGTCAGCATGTTCAGGAAACCGCTGATATTGGTTTCATTGGTGGTGATCGGGTCAGCAATCGAACGTGGCACTGAACCAAGCGCTGCTTCATGCAAGACATAATCCACACCAGCACAGGCTTTTTGACAGTCTTCAATTTTGCGGATATCCCCTTCATAAAAGGTGAATTTTGCCCACTGCGCTGCACTGACCAATGACTGCACTTCATCTAAGTTATGCTGATGACCGGTAGCAAAGTTATCCAGACCGACAACGGTCTGATCAAGTTTTAGGAGTGTTTCTAGCAGATTAGAGCCAATAAAACCGGCAACCCCCGTGACCAGCCACGTTTTCGGTGCTTGCTTTAACTGTTCACAAACCAGCTGATATTGACTCATGACGATACTTCCTAACACTTTTTAAATTACAAACGAAGATCAGATTCAGACTGAGCAAGTACATATTTCAAATCATATAAAACATGTTCCGCTTTGCCCAGGGCACGAATTTTCTCTACGCCCATCTCTTTAAACTGATGATGTGCCACCGCCAAAATGATGGCATCATAGCTGTAGTCTATTAATGTCGAAACAGGATCAATCCCATATTCATGCTCGGCCTCGGCACGATCTACCCATGGGTCATAAACATCTACATTCACGTGATATTCTTTCAATTCATTGACGATGTCGATGATGCGGGTATTACGGATATCGGGACAGTTTTCTTTAAAACTTAAGCCTAAAATCAACACCTTGGCATCTTCCACTTGAATGCGTTTTTTCAGCATGCCTTTCACCAGCTGAGTCACCACATAAGCGCCCATGCCATCATTCAAACGGCGGCCAGCCAAGATAATTTCAGGGTGATAACCAATCGCTTGCGCTTTATGGGTGAGATAGTACGGATCAACCCCGATACAGTGACCACCAACCAGACCCGGACGGAACGGCAGGAAGTTCCATTTCGTGCCTGCAGCCTCAAGCACCGCTTCGGTATCAATCCCCATTTTATTGAAGATCAAGGCCAGCTCATTAATCAGCGCAATATTGACATCACGCTGGGTATTTTCAATCACCTTTGCCGCTTCAGCAACTTTAATGCTAGACGCTTTATGAGTTCCGGCTTCAATAATCAGGTTATAAACCTGATCGACAAAATCGGCGACTTCTAGAGTAGAACCTGAAGTGATTTTGAGAATATTGGTCACGCGGTGCAATTTGTCACCCGGATTAATGCGCTCTGGGCTATAACCAGCAAAGAAATCCTGATTAAATTTTAGACCGGATACTTTTTCCAGTTCAGGAATGCACACCTCTTCAGTGGCTCCCGGATACACTGTCGACTCATAAACAACAATATCGCCTTTTTTCAGCACTTTACCAATACTTTGTGAGGCTTTGACCAGTGGCGTCAGATCCGGCTGTTTATATTCATCAATCGGGGTCGGCACCGTCACAATAAAGAAGTTGCAGTCGTTTAGATCTTCTAAATTTGCAGTATAGGTTAAATGAGTAGATTGTTTTAATTCTTCAGGCGAGACCTCTAAGGTATGGTCTTGACCGTGTTTTAATTCATCAATACGCTTTTGATGAATATCAAAACCAACAACAGGGACTTGTTTTCCAAACTCTACAGCTAAGGGTAAACCGACATAACCTAGCCCAATAATTGCTATTTTCAGTTCAGAGAGTTGTAACATATAGAAGCCTATGCGATCGATGAATTCTTGATCATCGTGACGTTGTAAATAGCATTATAATATAACAGAAATTGTAGTAATTTTAATTGTAAAATATTGTCTTTATGGGAGCGATCATTCAAACGGACAATTTATGTGAATCTTAAAATGAGGACTTATAAACGCGAAAAATATCATGCAATAAATAAATTTTATTTTCCCACAATTCCTTATTTAATGATAACCAAGTAGTATTTCCTCTCCTATACCTAACATCTTACGATTCAACAACATCTTAGACTAGGTAACAAAACATTAATGGTATAAAATAATAGAGTTCAAATTTATTTTTGGACGAATTAGACCTATATATTTAATTTAAAATTATTTTTATAAACAGGATTTCGAGTGAGTTATTACCGTTATAGCGTTATGTTTGCACTGAGTTTAGGAATGACTGGTTGTGCTATTACATCAGGTCTTCAAACTTATGACTTACCAAGCGAAGGAGTTTATCAAACGGATTTGGGCACTCAAGTCAATGTAATCAAACTCACCCAAGAATCGTTGTTTGCCGTGCAGCCTGCTGAAATCAATATTCGTCAGGATTATGCCCATTTATTTAATACTTCCCATAAAAATTATAAATTGAGTCCTGGAGATATTCTTTCTATTTATCTTTGGGCCTATCCTGAAATTACCCCGCCTACAAGTTCAATAAGTAGTGAACAGTCTGCTCAGGCTAATGGTTATCAAATTGACCAAAGTGGTTATATTCAATTTCCCATGATTGGTCGTTATAAAGCAGCAGGAAAATCATTAACACAGGTTAATCAGGAATTACGCAACCAGCTGTCTCGTTATTTAAAAACACCGGATGTGATTGCTCGCATCTTGTCCTATCAAGGCAAGCGCTTTTCTGTACAAGGCAATGTGATGAAAGGTGGACAATTTGCGCTCAGTGATCAACCTATCAGTGTATATACCGCTTTGGGCATGGCAGGTGGAGTGAATTCCCAGCAAGGCGATAACACATCTATTACCCTGGTCAGACAAGGTCGCACCTATCAGCTCAATAGTATTGAACTGGAAAAAGCCGGACTGTCCTTACATAACCTGCTGATCCAACCCAATGACACTTTATATGTCAATTCACGTGAAAACCAAAAAATTTATGTGATGGGTGAATCGGGTAAAAACCAATCCCTGCCAATGCGTGATCAGGGCATGAGTTTAAGTGATGTTTTAGGTGAAAGTTTAGGTTTAAATCCGCTGTCTGCGAGCCGAAGTAAAATTTATGTCGTCCGTAGCGATGCTATGAATCCATTGACTGAAGTATATCAACTGGATTTAACCAGTATTGCCGATTTTGGTTTAGCCAACAAGTTCAAAATGCGCAGCAATGATATTGTCTATGTCGATGCTTCCGGCCTGGCGCGTTGGCAACGTGTCGTGAACCAAATTATTCCATTCTCGAATGCACTTTATAATTTGGATCGCCTGGGGCAATAATGCAAATTCAGAACATTCTTGTAGTTTGTGTAGGCAATATCTGTCGTAGCCCGATGGCTGAATATTTCTTAAAACAGCAGTATCCGCAACTGCATATTGAGTCTGCAGGTATTGCCGCTTTAGTCGGCCATAACGCAGACCCCAAAGCGACACTTTGTATGCAGCATCTAGGTATTGATATAAGTGCTCATATTGCAAAAAAACTGGATGCAAAGCAAATCAAGCAAGCAGACTTGGTTTTAGTGATGAGTCAAAATCAGCAAAAGCATATAGAGCAGACCTGGCCTTTTGCGAAAGGAAAAACTTTCCGCTTAGGGCATTGGCAAGGCAGAAACGTTCCTGACCCTTACCAGCATGAGCAATTGGTCTTTGATGAAACCTGTCAGTTAATACGGGATTGTATTAGCGACTGGACACAACATATTTAACTTTTTGATAGCAAAATTATGAGCCAAAATACCAATACTGAAGATACTATTGATTTAAAAGAACTCTTCTTTTCACTGATTGCGCAATGGAAACTGATAGCACTCTGCATCATTTTAAGTCTGGTTTCTGCACTGCTGTATTTAAAAACAACGCCGGATACCTATTCAGTGGATGCCCTGGTACAAGTAGAGGAAAGTAAGGGAACCTCTGCTGCTTTATTGGGTGATTTATCCAATATGATTGAGCAAAAGCAACCAGCTCAAGCTGAAATAGAACTTCTCAAGTCCCGTTTGGTACTGGGTTCTGTTATTAAAAACTTAAATCTCGATTTAAAAATTTCAGGCACAGAAAACAGTTTTTTTGATCGTTTATTACACCCCCATGATTATCAAACCCAATATCAAAACAAATCTGTTTTATTTAAGGATGATGCCCAGTCCTTTGAGGTTCGCAAGTTTGAAGTTCCACCTGACTATTTAGACAAAAATTTGCTGCTTAATTTTAATGACAATAAATTCACTCTAACAGATGCAGCAACCCAGCAAGTGGTTATTAGTGGTCCGATCAACCAGGAGAGCCAACACAGCTCAGCATCCGGAACCTGGAAAGTTGCCATTTACACTCAAGACCCGTTAAAAGACAGCTATAATATTCAAAAAATGTCTTTACCCGCAGCAATGGGTTCAATCACAAATAACTATTCTGTGGCCGAAAAAGGCAAACTGACCGGCATTTTGGGCCTAAATTATCAAGGTCAAGACAAAGAGCATATTACCAAAGTCCTTAACTCAATTCTGGTTGCCTATAGCCACCAAAATATTGAACGTCGCTCCGCTGAAACCGCACAAACGCTTAAATTTCTTGAAGAGCAGTTACCAGAATTAAAACAGCAGCTTGATGTGGCTGAACGCGAATTCAACAAATTCCGCCAACAGTATAATACTGTGGATGTGACCAAAGAATCTGAACTGTATTTAACCCAGAGCATTCAGCTTGAAACCTCCAAAGCTGAACTGGAGCAGAAACTGGCAGAAGCTTCTGCAAAATACACCAATGAACATCCGGTGATGGAGCAAATGAATGCTCAACTGGGCGCAATTAATAAGAAAATTGCCGAGCTGAATGGCACCTTAAAACAGTTGCCAGACTTGCAACGCCGCTATTTGCAACTTTACCGTGAGGTTGAAGTCAAACAGCAGCTTTATACCGCCCTGCTTAACTCATACCAGCAATTGCGCATTGCCAAAGCAGGTGAAATTGGCAATGTCCGGGTTGTAGATACAGCTGTATTGCCAATTGAACCAATTAAACCAAAGAAACTGCAAATTTTAATTTTGGCCATATTCCTGGGTGGTTTCCTGGGAACCTTACTGGCTTTATTACGCAATATGATGCGCTCAGGGATTAAAGATGCGGATCAAATTGAAAATGAACTGGATTTACCGGTCTATGCCACTGTTCCACGTTCACCGATTCAAGAAAGTCGGATTAAGCTTCTGAAAAAGAAAAAGCATATTCCTATTTTAGCCATTAAAAATAGCGATGATATTGCCATCGAGAGCTTACGCAGTATGCGTACTGCCATTCACTTTGCTTTAAGCAAAGCCAAAAACAATATCATCATGATTTCCGGCCCTGCTCCTGAAGTGGGTAAATCTTTTATTTCTGCAAACTTAGCAGCAATTTTGGCACAAAGTAATAAGCGGGTATTAATTATTGATGGTGATATGCGTCGTGGTTATTTACATAAGTATTTCAACCATGACAACCAGTCCGGTTTGGCTGAATATTTAAATGGTCAACAAGCACTTGAAAGTATTGTTAAATCTACTGACGTTACCCACCTGGATGTAATTACTCGCGGCAAAAGTCCGGTGAATCCTTCAGAGCTTTTAAGTTCGGCAAAATTCTCGGAACTTCTAGAACAAATTTCACCCCGTTATGATCACGTTATTATCGATACCCCACCTGTACTGGCAGTAACAGACGGTATTATCATTTCACAATATGCGGGTGTGAATTTAGTCATCGCACGATATGCAAAATCACAGATGAAAGAACTGGAATTAACTGTCAATCGTTTTGAACAAGTCAATGTTAAGGTCAATGGCTTTATTTTGAATGATATTCAACGTGGCTCGGGCGCTTATGGCTATGGCTATGGCTATGGCTATGGCTATAACTATACTTATGGTTATAAAGCCTCAAAAGACAATGATTAAATCTTTTTCATCGATATCGTTTAAAGCGCTGTAGGCTGAAAGCCAGTGGGAAATCACTGGCTTTTGCTTTTGAGGCTTATTTTTTATGGAAATAAAAAACAGATATTTTATTGTATGAGAAATGTTTTCTATATTCAGCCTGTTATAGAATAGTTGGGTTGATAAGAATATATTGGATTTCTGTACACCACGATTCGCTCGAAACGTGCTGCATAGAAAAGTCTGCTAAAATTAATGCAACTTTTTTAATATAAAATGATTTTGGGAAAACCTATGAGTAAAGCCTTACCCATCGCTGTCGCTGTTCTTTTAGGCGGTGCTGCACTTGTACCTGTTTATTATGCAACTCAAAACCCGGCTACCGTGACATCGAAAGCATCAAAAAATGCCTCTGCTGTTGAAAAAATCAGTTATGCGCTCGGTTATGAAGTCGCACATCAAACCCCGCCTGAATTAGACATTAACAGTTTTGTTACAGGTGTACGTGAAGGGCATGCTCGTAATAAACCGGCTTATACAGAACAAGAACTTCAACAAGCCTATCAGCAGTTCCAAAAAGAGATGCAACAGAAACAGCTGGACCAAGCCAAAACAGCTCAATCATCAAGTGACAATTTCTTGGCTGAAAATGCGAAAAAACCAGGTGTGAAAACCACGGCTTCAGGCTTGCAGTACAAAATCACCAAAGAAGGTACAGGTAAACAGCCGACTGCTACTTCTGTGGTTACCGTTCATTACAAAGGCCAACTGGTCGATGGCAAGGTATTTGACAGCTCGATTGAACGTGGCCAACCGATTGAATTCCCGCTGAATCAGGTCATTCCCGGTTGGACTGAAGGCTTGCAACTGATGAAAGAAGGCGGTAAAGCCACCCTTTATATTCCTTCACAATTAGGCTACGGCGAACAAGGTGTTCCGGGCACAATTCCTGCCAATAGCACCCTGATTTTTGATGTTGAACTGATTAAAGTAAAATAATAGTTTTAAGGAGAGCTTTTGCTCTCCTTTCTTTATCTTGAGATAAGAAAATGAAAACATCTATAACACTACTTTGTTTATGCATGTTCACAACGGCAAGTTTTGCAAAAACGGTGACCAATAGCAGCAGTTTAAAGGAACAGGTTGGTTACAGCTTCGGTTACTTAATGGGACGTAGCAATGCTGAATCATTTAAAGATTTAGACTTGGAAGCTTTTATCCTGGGTCTAAAGACAGCCACTCAAGGGGCTAAATCTGCCCTGACGGATGAAGAAATGGCTCGTGTTTTGAATCAGCATAAAAAGCTAAGTGAAGCAAAACAGCTGATTGAATTAAAACAAAAAGCCGAAGCCAATGCCAAAATTGGGGCGGAATTCTTAGCAGCCAATGCCAAAAAAGAAGGTATTCAAAGCACCAAATCAGGTTTGCAGTATCAGATTTTAAAACAGGGCAACGGAAAATCGCCAAAGCCCTATTCCGTGGTTAAAGTCAATTATGAAGGCCGGCTCATTGATGGAACCGTGTTTGACAGCTCGATTGCCCGAAACCAGCCAGCGGAATTTCAAGTCAGCCAAGTGATTCAAGGCTGGGTGGAAGGCTTACAGCTGATGAACGAAGGGGCCAAATATCGCTTTTTCATTCCGGCACAACTTGGCTACGGTCAAATTGGCTCCGGCGATGTGATTGAACCGAATAGCACCTTGATTTTTGATGTCGAACTGCTTGAAGTATTGCCCAAATCCAGCAAGTAATCGGTCAGTCACTATCTCATTTCAAAATAGCGAGTGGGTCAATCTGAAACTCCCCCAACAGTTATGACTGCTCGCCATTTTTAGCATGGATGAGATACTCTGGCACATGTTGCGCTCCGTTCTGGAAGAGGTCATTATTCTGAAATCCTGCCGATCTATTTTCTCTTTTCCCAACACCTAAAAATAATATTAACTCCTTATTTATTAAATATTTAGATACATATTCTACTGAATTAAAAGCATGTTTCAATTTATGCATCTTAGTATGTCGTCAAAGTTGAACAATCTTGTACAATCATTAAAGAAATTCTTTTCTATACTTTTTAATTCAGACATTTTTTATTTATTACAAGGATTGAATCCATGGCTCTCGGCATTAAAACTCGCGAAATTCAGTACACTGCCCCAGATGGAACACATTTGATCGGATACTTTGCCGCACCTGAATCGGAAAAACCGCTCCCTGGCATTATTGTGGCACCAGAATGGTGGGGACGAAATGATTACACCGAACAACGTGCACGTGAACTTGCCGAACACGGCTACGCCGCTCTTGCCATTGATATGTACGGAGATAAAAAAGTCACCACAGCTGTTCCTCAAGCCAGCGAATGGATGATGCAAACCTTTGAAGATCCTGAAACAATTGTGACCCGTGCGTCTTCAGGTTTAGCCACATTAGCTGCACAAGAAGAAGTAAATGCAGATAAACTGGCAGCTATAGGCTTTTGTTATGGCGGCAAAGTGGTACTTGATCTAGCTCGTTCTGGTGCGGATTTAAAAGCTGTGGTGACTTTCCATGGTAACTTAACTCCGAAAACCCCTGCACAGCCCGGACAGGTAAAAGCTGAAATTTTAGTGCTCCACGGAGAACTGGATAGTATGGTCAGCCTGGACGATGTCGCACGCTTTAAAGAAGATATGCATGCTGCTCAAGTCGAGCATGAAGTGATTGTCTTCGAAGATGCTAAACATGGTTTTAGCAACCCGCTGGCAGACGAACGTGCCAAAGCCAATGGTATTGATCTGGGCTATAACGCAGCAGCCGAACAACAAGGTTTATCTGCCATGTATGAATTATTTAAAACACGACTTGGTGAATAACAATGAAGGTAAAGATCGTTTGGCTATTTTTACCGATCCACTGACATGGATAATTTAGAGAGGATATAACAATGACTACAAATAATTGTGCATATTGCAATTTTGATGAATATGACATCATTGATAAAAATGATTTCGGGGTCATTTTACCCGAACCAAATGCTTTATCCAAAGGTCATTCCGTGATTGTTCCTTTACGTCATGTCAGTTCTTTTTTTGATATCACGGACAAAGAACGCAAAAGCCTGATGTCTCTGCTTGAGCTTGCCCGTAATGAATTAAAGCTACGTTACCATCCTACAGGTTTTCATATTGGCTTTAATGATGGTGCGGTATTTGGCCAGGTTGATGAACATTTGCATATTCATGTTATTCCACGCTATGAAGGCCAAACATTGACACTTGACGAGCGTTGGGGCATGAGCAGCGAATGAAATGGATTGGACTTTATCCATCAAAAAATGATGCTTCGGCATCATTTTTTGCTTTGGACAGCACCGCAGTACTGGGCAATTTTCGTTATACTATTCGTATATTCCCACGCTACGGTTCACATGTCACAGTTTTCTTTTGCCGATGCCCTGCTTTCATGGTTTGACATTCATGGCCGCCATGATTTGCCCTGGCAAGTCGCGGACGACCCCTACAAAGTCTGGGTCTCAGAAATTATGTTACAACAAACTCAAGTGAAAACAGTGCTGCAATATTTCGAGCGTTTCATCGAACGCTTTCCCACCGTTGAGGATTTAGGACAGGCCAGTTGGGATGATGTAGCCCCGTATTGGGCAGGTCTGGGTTATTATGCCCGCGCCCGAAACTTGCATAAAGCTGCAGGAATGGTGGCTCGTCGAGGTCATTTTCCAGCTACATTAGAAGAATGGATTGAGCTTCCCGGAATTGGCCCATCCACTGCCGGGGCACTGATGTCACTCGGTTTGCGTCAGTACGGTGTGATTATGGATGGCAATGTCAAACGGGTATTGGCACGTTTCTTTGCCATTGAAGATGACCTGTCCAAACCTGTGCATGAACGTGCAATGTGGCAACTGGCAGAACAGTTGTGCCCGGTTGAGCGCAATCATGACTATACCCAGGCGATTATGGATCTCGGGGCAACCATCTGTACGCCGAAAAAACCGTTGTGTTTATATTGCCCAATGCAGCAGCACTGTAAAGCACACCAACAGGGACTAGAAACCGAACTCCCCTTTAAAAAAGCCAAAAAACCTGTTCCGGTAAAATCAGCACAAGTTTTGCTGCTACAGTCGCATGAGGAATGGTTATGGCAACAACGCCCCAATAGCGGATTATGGGGCGGCTTGTGGTGCCTGCCGATTATCGAAGATCCTGCTGAATTTGAACGACTGTGCCAATCTTTGAGTTTGAAAAAAGTGATTCACCGGACGCAAATCACGCATAGCTTTACCCATTTTACCTGGCAACTGCAAGCCATTTGCTTTGCAGTCGATGCTGACCAGCAGGAGCATCTTGCAATCGAAATGAAAGGTACATGGTTAGACCCTAAAAGTGCAACAGCAATGGGCCTGCCCACTGCGATGAAAAAATTGATCTCTGCAGTAAATTTATGAGATATTCAGGCACTGTAGTTCAAATAATTTCATATAGATTAGAATGAAAAAAGGATGAACAGTGCTACGTTTTATCTCAATCTTATTCTTGGGTTTTATCATTTTGTGGATTGCGGCATGTACCTCGACGCCGCAAAAACCGTCTTCCCCACTTCCCCCAGCTCAGGTGCAAAAGCTGAAAAGTATGCAGCTGAAATCATCATTGCCTATACCGGTAAAAAATATCCAAGCCAGACAGTTGAAAGATACCTGGGGAGCTTCACGTAGTCATGGTCGTACTCATGAAGGCATTGACATTATGGCTCCACGTGGAACAAAAGTATTGAGTGCCACAGAAGGACTCATTGCCGACTTACGCAATAACAATTTGGGTGGTAAAGTGGTTTGGATTCTGGGACCTGGCGGAACCTGGCATTACTATGCCCATCTGGATGAGCATAAACGCGGCTTAAATGTCGGTGATTATGTCAAAAAAGGTGATCTGATTGGTTATGTTGGCAATACCGGTAATGCACGTCATACGGCACCGCATTTACACTATGCTATTTACCTGGAGGGTAAGGGTCGTGGTGTGGTGAATCCCTATCCTTATTTACGTTAATTTTTAGGAATTATTCATGTCAGAAGCGTTGATCAATCGTTTGGTCGAATTTGCTGAATCAGGCAATCAACAAAAAATTGTGTTGGCAGGAGAAACCCACCAAGGCTGGGTGATGGAAATTACCGAAGAGGCGCTTTTGATCAGTACCGGTTTTGCAGAAAAAGCCGGCAAAGACATGTGGATTCAATTCGCGGACTTACCGCAAGCCGAACTGTATTACTGGGATAACCAGCAAGATCAATGGACTGAATTCAAGCTTTAAACCTGGTCAGGAGCATCAAAAATGTCGGTTCAACGCTGTGCTTGGTGCTCGAATGATTCACTGTATATGGCCTACCATGATCATGAGTGGGGCAAAGCCAGTCATGATGAGGCGCATTTATTTGAAATGCTGTGTCTGGAAGGACAGCAGGCCGGTCTGTCCTGGATTACCGTACTGAAAAAACGTGACTGCTATCGGCAGCATTTCTTTCAATACCCGATTGCCAAGATCGCCCAGTTCAGTGATGCAGAACTGGAAAATAAACTCCAGGATGCCGGCCTGATCCGACACATCGGCAAACTCAAAGCCATTCGTGATAATGCCATGGCCTGGCAGCATTTAAGCCAAGAACTAAAACCACAACAGATCAATGTTTGCAACTGGTTATGGAGCTTTGTTCAACATCAGATCCTACACAATGATGTGCCGGATTATCGTCAGGCACCGGTCCAAACAGATATTAGCCTTGCACTATCCAAAGCCTTAAAAAAGAAAGGCTTTAAATTTGTTGGACCCACTACCTGCTATGCTTTTATGCAGGCTGTCGGTATGGTCGATGACCATGAAAATAATTGCACTTTTAAATCAACTTAACACGTGACTATAACCATAAAAGGATTCCGCCATGAATGACAATCTCATCCATGCTTATGCAGCCTTAAAGGCCGGTGCAGCACTTGAACCCTATCAGTTTGATGCCGGAGAACTCCAGCCGCATCAGGTGGAAGTCAAAGTCGAATATTGTGGTTTATGCCATTCCGATATTTCAGTAATCAATAATGACTGGAAATCTTCAGTTTATCCCGTGGTGGCCGGACATGAAATTATTGGCACTATCATTCAGTTGGGTTCAGAAGCCAAAGGCCTGAAAGTGGGACAACGTGTGGGCATCGGCTGGACTGCTGAGAGTTGTCAATATTGCGATCCCTGTATATCAGGTCAGCAAGTCCTGTGTAGCGGTGAAAAAAAAGCGACCATTGTGGGTCATGCCGGTGGTTTTGCCGATAAAGTCCGTGCAGGCTGGCAATGGGTGATTCCCCTGCCCGAAGATCTGGATCCGGAAAGTGCCGGTCCGCTGCTCTGTGGCGGGATTACCGTATTTGATCCGATTTTAAAACACCAGATTCAGGCCATTCATCATGTGGGTGTGATTGGGATTGGCGGTTTAGGGCATATGGCAATCAAACTGCTAAAAGCTTGGGGCTGTGAAATTACCGCATTCACGTCTAACTTAGATAAAACTGAAGAACTGAAAGCCATGGGTGCAGACCATGTGGTGAATAGCCGTGATACAGCCGCATTAAAAGCTCAACGTGGTAAATTCGATTTGCTACTCAGTACCGTCAATGTCACTCTGGACTGGTCTGCCTATTTAACCACACTGGCTCCAAACGGTACGGTACATATGCTGGGTCTGGTACTTGAACCGATGCAGATCTCTGCCGGCATGCTGATTGGCGGCGCAAAATCGGTTACCGGTTCACCTACTGGCTCGCCTGCTGCATTGCGTCAGTTACTGAAATTTGCTGCGCGGAAAAATATTGCCCCGCAAATTGAAGTTTTTCCAATGTCACAACTGAATGAAGCGATTGAACGTCTGCATTCGGGTCAGGCCCGTTACCGGATTGTGTTAAAAGCTGACTTCTAATTTTTATGTGATTCGGCTGAAATGAACTACTCGCAGCTAAAGCAACTAGTTTCTGAAAACAACCTAGGTTGTCATCATCTCTTTTGACGTTTCATCGACAATGCGATTAGGGTTTTTAGCCTTAATCGTCTTACGACTGCCTCCACGCCCACTAGAGGAAGATAATAAATCCTCCTCCAACACCGTTCCAGTGTATATAATTAATTTTATAGCTCTGCTTTTTATCACTTTCGATGCGTTTTTATCCGCATTATCAGTATGACCACAACTCACGCATTTAAACTTGTCTTGAGTTTTGCGATTGTCGGGATGAGTGTGACCGCACGAAGCACACTCCTGACTGGTGTAAGCTGCTCTAATCTTAAATACCGCTTTTCCTAGATGCTTGGCTTTGTATTTCACATACGTTTCTAGCATATACCAACCAACATTCAGGATTGCTTTATTTAATCCTGCTTTCGCCTTTGCCTTATTTGGGATAAATCGACCTGATTCATCTTTTTTCGGCTTGGGCTTTTTCGTCATTTTTTGAGTATTGAGTTTCTCAAAAATAAAGACCTTATTCTTTTCATTATTAACTAAGCTATAACTAGTCTTGTGGTTGAAATCATTTCGGATATTGGCTTTCTTTGCATGATGGACCGCAATACGATGTTTGGTTTTGGCTCTACGGTTTGAGCCTTTTTGCTGTTTAGAGAGTTTGCGCTGCAAGCGTTTAATATAACGCTCAGCTTTGGATAAATGATTCTTTTGTTCTTTACTGAAATCAAATTCTTGATCAGGAGTACAAACAGGAATAGTTACACCACGGTCAATCCCCACCACTACGTTATTAAGCTGTTCCTGAGTAAAACGTTGCAAATGATCTAAATGTTCATCTAGTTTAATCTCATCAATGATAACCGAATCTTTATAGCAGAAAGATACAAAGTATTGTCCACGCTCCTTGCGAATATACAAAGAAGTAGGCTCTTTAAAGTCAGTATGCGCTTTAAATTTCAGGTAGCCAATATTAAACTTTTTACCGCCAATTTGCAGTCGAACCTTACCAAACTGATCTTTCTCAAAGCTAAACAAATCACGAGTGAGGTAGATACTGCCTTTATCGGTTTTAGCTTTGCGTTTTGGTCGGCCACAAACACCATTGATAGACTTTTTAAGAGTGTTGTACCAATTCACAGTCGAATTTTTAAGGATGGTTCCTGGGCATTGAGCAAGCCATGGTGTGAGTTCTTTGGATCTAAACTGAGCGTACTTCTGATCTTGAGTTGAGTAATACGCTTTGAAAGGGAAAAACTTGCTTGCGAATTTCCTAAAATACTTATCTTCATCACATTTAGCATTCCAGATTAATCTCGCACACCCCATCCACTGGCTCAGAATAAGCTTCTGCTCCTGAGTTGGGTATGCTCGAAATTTAACGCCTGAAATCATCAGTAAATTCACTATTTAGATGCTGGAATTTTATACTATTTTAGACTAAAAATAAAGCCAAAAATATGAAAAAAATTATTTATATTAGATACTTAATACAAATTAATATTTAAAAACTCTAGTGGCTTGACTCACCCTTAAAAGAGCGAGAATGCACCACTAAATTTGTTCAAATTTCATTAGATACGATGAGGCAAAAATTCCGCATAGTGCGGAATTTTTTTCGTTTTGTTAATAGCGCAATGCTTCAGGCAGCAGCGGAATACTTGAGGGTTTGGCAAGTTCTGTCTTCATCTTTTGCAGCATCTGATAAGGTTGCTGCTGTACAAACATATTCACAAAAGTTAAAGGAATGGAACCTTCAGGATTGGCATAACCATAAGTTGAAACCTTGACTTTATTATTGGCTAATTTCTGAAAGGTCCAATCACCTTCATAATGGGTTAAACGAATATAATCCGGATTTTTGGCATAAGCTTTATCAACCGCTTTATTCTTGATCGTGATGATGCCTTGAGCATCTTTTATCATTTTACCTTGTACCACCAAATCACGGTCTTTCAGCGGAAAAGGAAAATCCAGCACCATATACAATAAAAATTCGCCTTTTTTATCATCGCGCGATAGTACTTTCACGCTGCCCATATACGGTACCCATTTCACCGCATGGTCGACATCCAGAATCAGCCCCACTGCTTTTTCGAAAGATGTATCATAAGTGGTTTCGGCTTTGTATAAAAATACCGGATTTTGGCTGTTCTGGTAGGTCCAGACTTTAATATTATTCTTGTGAATACTGAGCTTGGCATTATCGACAGGTTTAGCCTGTGCAGCAGCCAAACAGGCTACGGCACAAGCCATCAAGATCACTTTTTTCATTCCGTTGAGCTTCTTATTTTAATTTTGTTGTATTGTTATAAATGATTTTGACGATTTTTTATACCTGAATATCGTTAAAACCCAGTACGTCTTTCATATCATATTTGCATGCTTCGCGACCCACGACCCATGCTGCGGCACGAACGGCCCCTGCGGCAAAGTTCATACGGTTGGTGGCTTTATGGGTAATTTCCACACGTTCGCCTTCACCAATAAACATCACTGTGTGTTCACCGACGATGTCACCACCACGAATCGTTTCAAAACCAATGGTTTGACGATCACGCGGGCCAGTATGACCTTCACGGCCATACACCGCGACTTCTTTTAAGTTACGGCCTAAAGTATCGGCAATGGCTTCGCCCATCATCAGTGCTGTACCTGACGGTGCATCGACCTTATGACGGTGATGTGCTTCGATCACTTCAATATCGACTGTATCACCAAACACTTTAGATGCCAGTTCTAACAGTTTAATGGAAACATTCACGCCAACCGAATAGTTGGCAGCATAAACAACAGGAGTTTGCGTTGCGCTGTCATCCAGATAGGCTTTTTGTTCATCATTCATGCCAGTGGTACCAATCACAATTGCCACCCCTGCTTCACGGCATAATTTTAAATGCTGAGCAGTTGCAACTGGTGCAGTAAAATCAATCACCACGTCACAGTCTTGCAAAACTTCTTGCAGACTACCTACCACTTTTACACCCACAGCACCAATACCGGCAAGCTCACCTGCATCTGCACCAATCAGGCTGCTTTCAGGGCGTTCAACTGCTGCTGCAAGCTGGTAACCTGCTTCTTTAACGGCCTGAATAAGGATGCGTCCCATACGACCGCCTGCACCCAATACACCAATGCGTGGAGCTGCTGACATAACATATTCCCAATGTTGATTTTAAATTGTTCTTACTATATCAAAACTATGTACCGAGACTAAGTTTCAGCCTGAAATTTTTTATTTAAAAAGAAACCGGTCATGATGAATGTTTATGCCAAAGCACGATGTAATGGCTCAACCCCGACCGGTTGCTGTATTGAAAGTTCAGCATTAAAAATAAATGATTTTGCTGCTGATTTTCATCTCCCTGTAAACATCTCTGCGCAGACTACGCAACACGAGTGATCAAAAGATGAATTATAAGGAAATCAACATGCATTCGAAAAAAATCGCATTAACCGTTTTTATGGCAACCATCGTCAGCACAGCGTGGGCAGAACCGGCAATCCAAGCGGGAGATACTTTGGAAAGCTTATCACAAGTCAAAATAAATATTCGTACCCATAGCTCTACACCGGCTCAAGCTGAAACTAATCCGGCAGCGACCAAGCAAGAACCGGCTGGCGAAGCAGCAACGCAATCGGTAGATGTCGAAGCTATTGACAAACCAATCATCGAATAAGCGCTTATAAAAAAAGGGGGGAATATTCAATATTCCCCCCTTTTTTTAAACTGTGTCTGAAATTAATCAAACAGACCGAAGAACGATTTTTTCTTAGGCGATGATTTGCTGTCCTCACCATCCATCGTTTCTTGCAATTCTTTTAACAGCTCACGTTGACGCGCAGTCAAATTCACCGGAGTTTCGACCACTACGCGGCAAAGCAAGTCACCCTGCATGCTGGTACGTACCGGTTTAACCCCTTTACCACGCAAGCGGAACAGTTTGCCGGTTTGAGTTCCCTCAGGAATTTTCAGGCTGACACGGCCATCCAGGGTTGGAATCTGGATTTCTTTACCCAATGCAGCATCGGCAATAGATACCGGCACATCCATATACAGGTCGGCACCGTCACGCTGGAAGATGTCATGCTCGCGCACCACCACTTCAACATATAAGTCACCAGACTGGCCGTCACGAATCGCTTCACCCTTACCGGTTAAACGTACGCGGTCGCCATTGTCCACACCAGCAGGAATAGTCACTTCAAGGGTTTGCTGACGGTTTTTTACACCAGAACCATGACAGGTATTACATGGGTTCTTGATGATTTTACCCTGACCGCGACAGGTGCTACAAGTTTGCTGAACAGAGAAGAAACCTTGCTGCATACGCACTTGACCTGTACCATGACAGGTTTTACAGGTTTCAACATCGTTCGGATTTTTAGAGCCTTTACCATCACAGTCCTCACACGGTGCAGGTGCAGTAAAAGTAATGGTTTTTTTCACGCCTTTGACCGCTTCTTCAAGGGTCAATTCCATCACGTAACGCAGGTCTGATCCGCGACGTGCACGTTGCTGACCACGGCCACCACCGCCACCAAATGCGCCACCAAAGATGTCGCCAAACTGACTAAAAATGTCTTCAGTGCTGAAACCACCACCGAAGCCACCACCACCCATGCCGCCTTCAAAGGCATTGTGCCCCATACGGTCATACATGCTGCGTTTTTCACTGTCGGATAAAATTTCATAAGCTTCGGCAGCTTCTTTAAATTTTTCTTCAGCTTCAGGGTTGTCCGGGTTACGGTCTGGATGATATTTCATCGCCAACTTACGGTAGGCTTTTTTAATTTCATCATCACTAGCGGTTTTAGCGACGCCCAAAACCTCATAATAATCACGTTTAGCCATGTCTGGCGATGCTCCTCACGGAATTTTATTTAATACTTAACTGTGGTGTGAAATTGGGGACAGAAACAAATTTTACAAGGGAAAGAGGGGAAAAAAATTTACTCGGATTAGAAAACGGCTTTATTTTTGAAAAACCGGGAGATTCCTTTCAGCCAGGCATTCAACAGGAATAAGAAGGCAATCATGGCGAAAACCACGCCTGCAACGGTACAACTTTTTACCCAAACTGCACTATCCCAATAAAAGAAAATCAGCGGAATAAACCAGAGTGCTGCAAAACATACCAAAATCATATAAATCACAATATTACGCATGATCCAGAGGGCTTGGGCTTCAAGCCAGACCTCCACTTCATCCACTTGTGTGACTTTGCGCGCAAACCAATAAGCAAATATGCCACTAATCACAGTAAATAACGCGAAAAACATCAAGACATAGGAAATCGCAACGGAACGGCGAAGTCGGCTTAAGTTGTCTTGCTTCATGTGCGTTTCAACCCCATTTACCGCATGTTTAGAGTTTTAATATGCAGTAAATTGCTTGATAAAAATGTATACAAATATTAGGTGCTACTATATTGAAGTTTTCAACGTTTCGCACCTGATTATTGTCAAAAAATTACTCCGTTTGGCTATTTTTTTTCACTTTAAACCATTGTGCATACAATGCCGGTAAAAAGAACAGCGTCAACAGGGTCGCCACAATCAAGCCCCCCATAATCGCCACCGCCATCGGACCAAAGAAAATACTGCGGGAGAGTGGAATCATCGCCAATACTGCGGCCAGGGCGGTCAGCACAATCGGGCGGCAACGACGTACGGTTGCATCGATAATGGCATTCCAAGGATCATGTCCAGCCTGAATGTCCTGTTCAATCTGGTCAATCAGGATTAAAGAATTGCGCATGATCATGCCTGACAGGGCAATGGTTCCCAGCATTGCCACAAAACCAAAAGGTTTATTCAGCAATAACAGAAACAGTACAACTCCAATCAGGCCTAAAGGTGCGGTCAAAAAGACGATAAATGCACGAGACATACTCTTGAGCTGAATCATCAGCAAGGTCATCACCACTGCCAGGAAGAACGGCATACCGGCATTGACCGAGTTTTGTCCACGAGCCGACTCTTCGACCGTACCGCCCACTTCAACCAGATAACCGCCTGGCAATTCGGCCCGTAGCTGATCCATTTTATCGGCAAGTTGCCCGACCACGGTGGCAGGCTGCAACTTGGTCCGAATATCGGCACGTACGGTAATGGTCGGCAAACGGTTACGATGCCAGATCAGGCCATCTTCAAATTTATATTCAATTTTGGCAATTTGCGCCAGAGGTACAGAACCGCCATTGGCAGTCGGTACGGCCAGACTGGACAAAGATTCCACATTGATGCGTTCGTTCTGGTCTCCACGCAAACGGATTTCAATCAGTTCACGTTTTTCACGATACTGGTTAATCACAGCACCACTGATGGAACTGTTCAGGAATTGTGACAAATCTAAAGTTGATACTCCCATTTGACGGGCGCGATCCTGATCAATATTCAGCTGAATGACCTTACTCGGTTCGCCCCAGTCCAGATGAACATTAGTGGTGTTCGGATTCTCTGCAATGACGGCGGAAACCTTATGTGCCCATTGACGCACCAGATTCAGGTCTTCACCGGAAACGCGATACTGCAATGGATAACCGACAGGCGGACCATTTTCCAACAGCGAGACCCGGGTACGCACATCCGGCAGCAATTTACGGATTTCATGATCTAAAGATTTGCGGATTTCATCCCGGTCATCCAGGGATGAAGCCAAAACCACAAACTGTGCAAAACTGGCTTGTGGCAATTGCTGGTCCAGTGGCAAGTAGAAACGGGTGGAACCCGTGCCGACATAGGCCACATAATTGTCGATGCCTTGTTTGGTCGACAGGAATTTTTCTACCTTTTTCACGGCATTTTCTGTAGCCGTGAGTGATGCCCCTTCTTCCAGCTTTAAATCCACCAAAATTTCAGCCCGGTTAGACGGCGGAAAGAACTGCTGCGGTACCAGTTTAAACATCAGCACCGACAGCACAAAAATACCTACTGTCATCGCAATCACAGTTTTACGGTAGCTAATACACTGACTCACCCAACCTCTAAATTTTTGATAAAACTTGGTTTGATAAGGATCATGATGCTCACCGGCATGATGTAGCACAGCTTGCGGTTCGGGTTGCCTGCGTAAGCGCGCCCATAAGCGCTGATACCATGGCGCTTTTTGCAGCAGGTCTTGATTAAAATCGGGCAGCAGTTTATCGCCCAGATAGGGGACAAAAAGGACTGCCGCAAACCATGACACTACCAAGGCAATGGTCACCACCTGGAAAATAGAACGGGTATATTCACCGGTACTGGATGCAGCAGTAGCAATCGGTAAAAAGCCGGCTGCGGTAATCAGGGTTCCCGTTAGCATGGGAAAAGCCGTGGTTTTCCAGGCAAAACCTGCCGCCTCCAGCCGGCTATAGCCCTGCTCCATTTTTACGGCCATCATTTCAATGGCAATAATGGCGTCATCCACCAATAAACCGAGCGCCAGAATTAAAGCGCCCAGTGAAATTTTATGCAGTCCGACATCGAATAGATTCATGCCGGCAAAGGTCATGGCCAGCACCAGTGGAATGGAAAATGCCACCACCAGACCGGTACGAAAACCCAGGGAAAAGAAGCTGACCAGCAGGACAATAATCACCGCTTCTGCCAGTACTTTCATGAATTCATTCACGCTGCGTTTCACCGCAACCGGTTGGTCGGAAACTTTTTTTAGCTGCATACCCAAAGGCAAAGATTTTTGCAAATGGGCAAATTCAGCTTCTAAATTTTTACCCAAAGCCAGAATGTCGCCACCTTTGCGCATGGATACGGCAATGCCAATCCCATTTTCGCCCATAAAACGCATGCGTGGCTGGGCCGGCTCGCTAAAGCCACGATAAATGTCCGCAACATCACCCAGCTGAATGGTTTTTCCTGCCACCAACAGGGGCATTTGTTTAAGTTCATCAATACTTTTTAATTGACCGCTGACCCGCATCTGAATGCGGTCGGTGCCAGTTTCAAAAAAGCCGGCACTGGCCACGGTATTTTGTTGTTGCAGGGCTTGCTGAATAGTTGTGACCGGAATGCCGAGCTGTACCGCTTTGGTATTGGACAGTTCAATCCAGATTTTCTGGTCTTGCAGGCCTACCAGATTGACCTTGCCGACATCCTTGACCCGTTGCAGTTGCAGTTGCAGACGGTCGGCATATTCCTTCAATATGGCATAGTCATAATCTTTGCCGGTCAGGACATAGATATTTCCAAAGGTATCGCCAAATTCATCATTAAAAAACGGCCCCTGCACCCCACTCGGCAATTGATGCTGGATATCGCCCACTTTTTTGCGCACCTGATACCAGACATCGGGAATCTGGTTTGAGCGCAGCGAATCTTTGGCGACAAATGTCACCAGTGATTCACCGGGACGCGAATAGGCCATGATGCGTTCGTAATTACCGGTACTCATCAACTCCTTTTCGATGCGATCCGTCACCTGCAAGGACACTTCCTGTGCGGTTGCGCCCGGCCAGTAGGTCTGAATCACCATCACCTTAAAGGTAAACGGCGGATCTTCACTTTGGGCCAGTTTGGAATAGGACACAATGCCGACAATGCCGAGTAGCAGCATGAAATAAAGAATCAAGCCTTTATTTTTCAGTGCCCATTCCGACAGGTTAAAGTTCGAGCCTAAATTCATGATGCAGCTCCTGCCTGAATTTTCACGGCACGATTTTCCCGGTCGATCGGCTGGATTTTCTGTTTTTCACGCAATAAATGCACACCGCCAATCACCACATAATCTTGCGGATTCAGACCGGACAATACCGGCACACTGTCACGACCATAGGCTCCCAGGTTCACAGCCACCTTATGAATGGTCTGGTCCGGTTTCACCACCCAGACATAGGCCTGCTGACCATTGGCCGAGACACTGGACAAAGGCACGCTAAGTACATTGTTTTGGATATTGTTAAAAAATACCCGTGCACTCTGGCCCAGCTGAATGGCAGCATTACTTCCACGCAAAGCGACTTTGACACTAAAGGTTCGGGACTGATCGGCTGCCGGAGAAATTTCACGCACATAGCCGGCAAATTTATCTTCAGGTTCGGACCATAAAGTAACCCATGCTGTCTGACCGACTTTAATCTCTGAAATGGCCTGTTCCGGTACCCCGATCACCACCTCACGATCACCGGCAATCGCCACCTGATAAGCAGCCTGTCCCGCAGCGACCACCTGCCCCACTTCAATGTTACGCGCAGTAATCACGCCATTTTTATTGGCAATCAGCTGGTTATAACCGGTTTGGTTACTCGTAACCTGATAATTGGACTGCGCCTGTTTCAGCGCGGACATCGCTGACTTATACTGATTATCCACCGCATCATATTGCGAATGGCTGACCGCATTCATCGGCAGCAATTGCTTAAAGCGCTGCCGTTCATCTGCGGCAATTTTTGCGGCCGATTGGGCACTTTCCAGTTGAGCTTTTGCTGCATTGAGCTGCAGCTGGGCATCTTTCACATCGAGTTTTGCCAGTACCTGCCCCACTTTGACCTGATCGCCCACATCGACATAACGTTCGATAATCTGTCCGCCCACCCGGAAGGCCAAAGCTGTTTGCTGGCGTGCCTGCACATCTCCGGCATAGCTTTTCTGTTCATTATGAGTACTGTTCGGCTGAGTCACCATCACAAACGGAACCTGTTCTGTTTCGGTTGCCTCCGTGCTGCAGCCCAATAAAGTCACACTGCAAATAATCATCATGCTGACCAGGGCGGTTTTTACTGCAATCTTTACTCTGCTCATGAGGTTGGCTCTTATCTCAAAATGTTTTTTAAGGCAAAATAAGCATTATCTTAAACTGATCGTTTTTTAATTAATATACTTACCGGTACATTAATTGGGAATCGAGGGTCAAATCAATGACCTTTTTCATTTTTTTGGAAAAAATTGTGCAAATAAATGTGGGTCGCCCCAAAGACTTAGAAAAACGTCAGCGCATTTTAACTGCAGCAAAAAGCTTATTTTTAAGGTGTGGCTACCATGGTTCCAGCATGAACCAGATTGCCCAGGAAGCAGGTGTCACCAAACTGACGGTCTACAATCACTTTCAGGATAAAGCCAATTTATTTGTTTGTGCCATTGTTGCCACATGCGAAGAATTACTCAGTGCTCGCCCCTTAAACCTGCAAGCCGACAGTAATTTTTATCAAGAATTTGTGCATGCCTGTGAGCTGGCCCTCAATATCACCAATTTGCCTGAAGCCATCAAACTGGAACGCTTATTGGTAGAACTGGCGGCGGAACAAAATCCACTGGCACAGACATTTTATAATGCCTGCCATCTGCGTATGAATGCACTGTGGGAAAACTTTTTTCAGCAGGCTATCGAATTGGGCTTTATTCAGCCAGAAGCTTTAAAAAACCTGACCTTACTGATCCTTTCTTTACTGTTGGGCCTGCGCCATCATGAAGTGCTGCTTGGGGTGCGGGAAGTTCCAACTGCTGAAGAGAAACAGCAGATTATCTTGAACAGTATTGAGATCTTTATGCTGAAATATCAGAAAAAACAGTAAAATCTGTAATTCCATTTTCCTGACTGCACCAACGGCAACTCAATTGCTAGTTTTAGCAGCAAAAAATTACCGACTTTTGTCTGCCCCCTACTTGGAATGTCATTGAATCGGGGTATATTCAAAGCAGTAACCTAGGAGAATGAAAAAAAATGATTCAACAAATTGATGCTCCACTGCGTGAGGATGTACGCTTACTTGGGAACTTACTGGGAGAAACCCTCAAGGAACATGCGGGACAAGATTTGTTTAATCAGGTGGAGCAGATTCGTGCCCTGTCCAAAGGTGCACGTGATGGGCAGGTAGAAGCCGAAAAACAGCTTGAACAACTATTCCTGAGTCTGGAAGATGATGAGATTCTTCCACTTACCCGTGCATTCACCCACTTTCTGAATTTTGCCAATATTGCCGAACAGTACAATGTAGTTCGAAGTCGCCGTCAAAGCGAATTTGATGAACATGCCCCCTCTCCCAATCCGCTCGATCATCTGTTCCAGAAATTTAAAGATCACGAAATTTCTGCCGACACGCTATTCAAGCAAATCTGTGAACTGAAAATTGAACTGGTGTTGACTGCACATCCGACTGAAGTCAGCCGTCGTACCTTAATTCAAAAATATGACGATATTAATGACTGCCTGTTTAAGTCTGATCAACAAAAACTGACCCCACGTGAACGCAAAGCCGTACTGCAAGAACTCAAACAACTGATTTGTTCCGCCTGGCAGACCGATGAAATCCGCCAGCACCGGCCAACCCCAGTCGATGAAGCGAAATGGGGCTTTACCACCATTGAACAGACGCTGTGGAATGCCATTCCCAAGTTCATTCGCGAACTGGATGAAATGGTCGAAGAACACTGTGGCCAGCGTTTACCTTTAACCGTTGCACCAGTGCGTTTTGCCTCCTGGATGGGCGGTGACCGTGACGGCAACCCAAATGTCACGCATAACATTACCCAGGAAGTACTCTGGCTGTCGCGCTGGAAAGCGGCTGATTTATATCTGCGTGATATGGAAGACCTGCGCTGGGAACTGTCGATTCAAAACTGCAGCGATGAACTGATGCAGGCACTGGGCCATAGCCACCCCGAACCCTACCGTGAATATCTGCGGGATACCCGCGAACGCCTCAAAGCCACCCGTCACTGGCTGGCGCAAAAACTGCAAGGGCAAGATGCCGATGATAGCCATGTCATTAAAAGCAAAGATGAATTATTACAGCCTTTATTGCTGTGCTACCGTTCACTGATTGCCTGCAACCTGCCGGAAATTGCCAATGGCAAACTGCTGGACTTTATCCATCGCGTCAACTGCTTTGGCATTGAACTACTGAAACTGGATATCCGTCAGGAATCCGGTCGCCATCGCCAGGCCATTTCTGCCATTACTGAATATCTGGGTCTGGGCAATTTTGAAACCTGGACCGAACAGGCACGCCAAAACTTCCTGTTGCAGGAATTACAAAGCAAACGTCCGTTGTTGCCTAAACATCTGAATGAACCGAAACAAAGCCTGATTGAACATCCGGATGTACAGGAAGTGTTTGCCACCATGCGCACGCTGGCCGAACAACCGGAAGAAAGTCTGGGTGCGTATATTATTTCCATGGCGGAATATCCGAGTGATGTCTTGGCCGTGTTATTGCTGCAAAAAGAAGCCGGCATCAAGCATCCACTTCGTGTAGTTCCGCTGTTTGAAACCCTGAAAGATCTGGACGGTGCAGCCAGTACCATGAATACCCTGTTTAATATGCATTGGTACAAACAGCATATTCAGGGCAAGCACGAGGTGATGATTGGCTATTCCGACTCCGCCAAAGATGCCGGATTTATGTCTGCCAACTGGGCGCAATACCGTGCACAGGAAGAACTGACTGCCATTGCAAAAAAACATGCCGTACAACTCACCCTGTTCCATGGCCGTGGCGGTTCCATCAGCCGTGGTGGCGCACCGACCCAGCAAGCACTGTTTTCACAACCGCCAGGCTCGATTTCCGGTGCCATTCGCGTGACCGAACAAGGGGAAATGATCCGCTTCAAGTTTGGTCTGGAAGGTATTGCCTTACAAAATCTGGAGATTTATACCGCAGCCACTTTAGAAGCAACCTTATTGCCACCACCGGTGCCTAAGGATGAATGGCGTGAACTGATGCATAGCATGACCGATTTGTCGGTACAGGTGTATCGTCAAACCGTGCGTGAAAATCCACATTTTGTAAAATACCTGCGTACGGTTACACCGGAACTGGAATTGCAAATGTTGCCACTCGGTTCACGCCCGGCCAAACGCAAGGTCAGCGGCGGGATTGAATCCTTACGTGCCATTCCCTGGGTTTTTGCATGGACCCAAATCCGTCTGATGCTTCCAGCCTGGCTGGGCACTGGAGCTGCCATTAACCAGGTGATTGATCAAGGGCAAAAACCACTGCTAGATGAGATGCTGCAACAATGGCCCTATTTCCAGACCCTGATTGACATGCTGGAAATGGTATTGTCCAAAGCAGATAGTAATGTCGCCTTATATTACGAATCACATTTGACCGAGGATGAAGACTTAAAAGTCCTGGGCAATGAACTGCGTCAGCGCTTAAAAGATGCGGTACAAACCTTGCTGGCGCTGAAAGGTGAATCCAAACTGCTCAGCAGCAATGAAGTACTGGACCAGTCTATGCGGGTACGCAAACCGTATTTACTGCCGCTGCATTTACTCCAGGCGGAACTGATGAAACGCCGTCGTCGCTATCTGGCAGAACGTCAGGCAGAACATACCCCAGTCGATCATGCCTTAATGGTGAGTATTGCCGGGATTGCAGCCGGATTGCGTAATACCGGTTAAATTCTGATTTCCCATAGAAAAAGCACATTCCTGCAATGTGCTTTTTTTAACCTTATGGTCAAAAGTTTCCCATTATTTTTTATAAATAAAACAAAAAATATTTATGAATTTATCAAGACATCTTCATACCTATTAACTATTGATTTAGCATTATTTTTAATTATTAAAATTTTTATCACATGGTAAAAATATTTGAAAAGTCATGGTATTAGTGTAAATAAAATTTTGTTTCAATGATTAAATCTTCCAAAAAAGAAGCGTATGATGTGCACAATTTGTTTTTAGAGTGCTCAAAAAATGTCCAATTGGTTTCCCAAATGGCGCCCGTACGAAGGCAGTATCGATGCACGTCCTGTCGGTACCAATGAATACCTTCCACCTGCACAAAGTGTGGTTTTGGGTGTACAACATGCTTTTGCCATGTTTGGGGCGACTGTACTTGCACCCTTCCTGATGGGATTTGATCCTAATCTGGCTATTTTAATGTCAGGCATCTGTACCATCCTGTTTTTCCTGATGACCGGGGGACGTGTGCCGAGTTATCTGGGTTCCAGCTTTGCCTTTATTGGGGTGGTCATTGCAGCAACGGGTTATGCCGCTTCGGGTACGGGTGCACCCAATACCAATCTGGCCCTGGCCGCTGGCGGTATTATGGCCTGCGGTATTCTGTATGCCATTTTTGGTTTTATTGTGATGGCAACCGGAACCAAATGGATTGAAAAACTCATGCCCCCTGTAGTGACTGGTGCTGTGGTCATGATCATCGGCCTGAATTTGGCACCGGTGACTGTTAAAGGCGTAGCAGGGAATAACTTCAATATGTGGATGTCACTGGTCACCGTGATGTGCATGGGTTCTATTGCGGTATTTACCAAAGGCCTGCTGCAACGTCTGCTGTTATTGATCGGTTTATTACTGGCTTACCTGATCTATTATATTGTTTCCAATGTGATGGGGCATGGCACGCCAATTAATTTCGCTCCGATTCAACAGGCAGACTGGTTTGGTATTCCTACCTTCCACTCACCGGTATTCGACGCCAATGCCATGCTGATTATTGCACCGATTGCCTTGATTTTAGTAGCGGAAAACTTGGGCCATATTAAAGCAGTGGGTGCCATGACCGGTGAAAACCTTGACCCGCACATTGGTAAAGCCTTTGTTGCCGATGGTCTTGCAACCACTTTATCAGGTGGTGTCGGTGCTCCCGGGATGACCACTTATGGTGAAAATATTGGCGTGATGGCGGTGACTCGTGTCTATTCCACCATCATCTTTGTTTTTGCCGGTGTATTTGCGGTTTTCTTGGGACTTTCACCAAAATTTGGTGCCATTATCCATACCATTCCGACTGCCATCTTAACCGGTGCATCGATTGTGGTCTTCGGTTTAATTACCATTGCCGGGGCAAAAATCTGGATTGAAAACAAGGTTGATTTTTCTAAAAACAAAAACCTGATGGTAGCTGCGGTGACCATTATTTTAGGCACCGGTGACTTTGCCCTGCAATTTGGCAGCTTTAACCTGGGGGGTATTGGTACCGCTACGTTTGCAGCCTTAATTCTGAACTGGTTCTTTAGCCTGGGCGATAAATCATAAAGATAAGTACACATTTTCAGGCAGCCGTAAGGCTGCTTTTTTTATGTTTGAGATTGAGGAAATTTGAATATGATGAGTTAAAAAGTCACCCTGTTCCAGGCTAAATCTCAAGAAAAAGCTAAGGCTTTTGCGACTGCAAAGAATAAAAATATCCACTATAAATATGACAAAATATTAATTTTTGATTAATAATTAAGCAAGTAATTGCATGTTTACATAATAAATCCATCAATTATTAATATATTATTAAGTTGATCTTAACTACATGATTTGCTAACTATCTTGTACTTATTTTCTGTCCTGATTGGGCAAATTTAGCGCTTTTCTCGTCCTAAATTGGTTATTTATCATACTAAAACAGGTGGATTTTCAAACAAAAGCTCTTTAAAGTACGCGCTTCGTATAAATGGGCTATGTAATAACATTGCATTTGCACCATTGAGAGAAAGAATATTCGGGTTTTAGTTCTGAAAAATGCTGTCTATTTTTTCTAAAAGTAATTGAAAATCAGGTAGAGATTGAAGAATGATTTATGATGGACATCATAGCAATATGATTAATGCTGCGGATCAGAATACTGCGGTAATCTCGCAAAATTTCCAGAAAAACCAGGCAGGTTCAGGCGCTAAAAATTCCAAAAATAAAGGCATTCCCTTTCTGGATGTACGTAAATTCACACAAAAGTTACATAGCATGTCGTCGGCGACCAGTACCAAAAAATGTGCACGGAGTATCCGCATTGCACTACAGTCGGCAGGTGCCCGAATTTTGAATCATCCAGTGGCAGCTGCAGATTGGGGACATACCCTCCAGGCGATTGGCTATAAAAAAATCAACCCTTCTTTTGATCATCCGCAAGAAGGCGATATCTATATTATCAACAGAACCCAGAAGCATGTTTACGGCCATATTGCTGCCTATACCGGCCGCCAATGGGTATCTGATTTCCGCCAAAACAGTCATGCGGTTTATAAGAATGATCAGGTCCGCTATACCTATTACCGTTTGGTGTAACAGATGAAATAGCGCGGTTCAGACACTTTTTCAGGTGTCTTTTTTATTGGACAGGTTGAGCTTTTATATTGAGCTTATACTACGCGCAATCAAATTATGGTCGGATTTCTCGCAATTCGCGCTGAATAAAACGCTGGATCATTTCACGATATAAATGTTCCACCAGATCAGGATCGGTTCCCAGATCTAGCGCTTGTGCACGTACTTTCTGAATGACCTGCTCGACCCGTTCCGGAGATTGTACGTCCTGTACAGTACGCTTAAAACGCGTAGCCTGATCGACATAAAACTGACGGGTGGCAATCATCTCAATGAGTGCGGTATCAATGGCATCAATCTGTGCACGGGCCTGTTCTAAAGACTCACATTTCTCTTTCTTCATCTTTGCTATCATCATTTTCACTTTTATATTGGTCTTCTAAAACATTACTAAAAATACTTTCGATCATCCAGACCCGGTACAAACTATTAAACACATAACTTTGACCATCAATGCGCAGTTCGAGCACAGGAAAATCGGGCTGAGACTTCATTTCACAGAGTATGTCATTTTCTTTTAATTTGGCAGCAATATCTTCAGTGCTCAGTTCATTGATCTCTAAATCACGCTTGATCTGGTCAAAATGCGGCCTGAATGAGAGATCTTTGCCTTTGGTCCAGACCGCCTGCAAAATGCTGTACATGGCTTCCACACGCTGCTCTTCAGGAACACTATAAAACAGTTTCGCCATCTCATAAGTTGCTTGCTGGGTAGGACGGCAAAACGGGGTAAATTTCACTTCGGTACGTTTGGACAAGCGTGTTGCCAGCCCCCAGTCAAACAGGTCCCGTCCATGATAAGATAGCGGGTAAACGTTGAGGTGAATATTATAAAAATTGGCCAGCTCTTCTTTAATATAGGCCAACAATAGCCAGGAAATTGGGTCTTCCAGGGCAATATATAAATCCAGTTCCGGATCTAGCGCCTGAATTTCATTCAGTTCTTCGGCATCACTGATCAGGTGTTCACGCCATTCAATATGGTTGATCAGGAAGATGGGATTACCAGTGAGTAATTTTTGTTGTTTTAAACGGCGGGTCAAACGCAGCAGATCATCCACCGCATGATACTTGCGTTCCCCAAATTCAAAATAGCTGACCAGCACTTCATCATCGTTAAAAATTCGTTCCGGAAAGTTTTGCGCTGGATGATGGCGGCTTGCCATAGCGTGCAAGGTACGCAATTTGCCATACTGTTTTTGCCACAGCATGTGGAACACGTCTTCGAGTAAATACAGGAAATCCTGGCCACGTAAGGGAGTATTGCGAAGAATGGTTTCTGCTTGAGCGATGGCCTCAAACGGCGGCTGTTCGGGGGTTTCATGAAAACTAAAACGATGCTGTTTGGACAGAATTTTGGCATCGTTCAGGCAGTAACTTTGCCACTCCATTTCTGACATGTTATTGGGAGGTTCTGCCGTTCGACTGGAAATGATCACCTTTAAGGGTTTGATTTCATCACTCAAAATTTCTTCAAGTTCAGGTAACTGCTGTGCAGCCAGATAGCTATAGACATCATCCAGACGCAAGTGGATGGTTAAACCCTGCTCCGTAGATAATTCCACCTGACGGGTCGGCTTTTGATAAAACCAACTCGATCGAAGTGGATCAAACCAACGGCGTAACAGTGACATGAGATCAGCCTCGAAAAAAAACCCTTGTGTGCTACAAGGGTTTATAACAATTTGTTAGGTAATGATCAATTATACATCTAAATTTAGATCGGTCACTGCCCCTTTTTCAGCACCTGTGGTCAATTTGGCAAACTTCGCCAAAGCTCCATAGCGATAATTCGGTTCAGGCTTGACCCAAGCCGCTTTACGCGCTACCAGCTCTGCATCGGGAATATGCAGTGTCATTTCACGGGTTTCGGCATTAATGGAAATTTTATCGCCATTTTTCACCAGACCAATCGGCCCGCCTTCATAGGCTTCAGGCGTGACATGACCAATTACAAAGCCATGGCTGCCACCTGAGAAACGGCCATCGGTGAGCAGCGCCACAGATTTTCCTAAACCTTTCCCAATAATCGCAGAAGTCGGTTTCAGCATTTCTGGCATCCCTGGTCCACCTTTCGGCCCTTCACCACGAATCACCACCACTTCGCCTTCCTGCACTTCACCATCTAAAATACCACGCATGGCACCAATTTCGCCTTCGAACACGCGTGCCGGACCTTCAAAATACAGTCCTTCTTTACCGGTAATTTTTGCGACCGCACCAGTTGGTGACAAGTTACCCTTTAATACCACCAGATGAGAGTCTTTTTTAATCGGGGCATCAAAGGGCAAAATAATCTGTTGTCCTTCCGGATAATCTTCTACATCTGCCAGATTTTCCGCTAAGGTTTTACCAGTCACAGTCAAGCAAGAACCATCCAGCATGCCGGCATTCAGCATACGCTTCATTAGAGGTTGAATACCGCCAATCGCAATCAGTTCCGACATCAGATATTTACCGGATGGTCGCACATCGGCCACCACCGGAATGTCCTTACCAATCCGTACGAAATCATCCAGGGTCAGTTCCACCCCTGCGGTATGCGCCATCGCCAACAGATGCAGCACGCCATTGGTCGATCCACCCAGTGCAATCAGCACTTTAATTGAATTTTCAAATGCTGCCTTGGTCATGATGTCACGTGGTTTGATATCCAGACGTAGCAGATTCATTACCGCTTCACCGGCACGCAGACAGTCAATTTTTTTCTCTTCAGACACCGCTTCCTGCGCCGATGAACCCGGCAAACTCATCCCCAAGGCTTCAATTGCGGAAGCCATCGAGTTGGCAGTATACATCCCGCCACAAGAACCCGGGCCAGGCAAAGCGACTTCTTCAATCTGCTTGACCTGAATTTCGTTAATTTCGCCTTTGGCATGCTGGCCCACAGCTTCAAATACCGAAATCATGTCGGTATGGCCAGCACCCGGTTTAATCGTTCCACCATAAATAAACAGACCCGGACGGTTTAAACGTGCCAGCCCCATGATGCAACCCGGCATATTCTTGTCACAGCCACCAATCGCAATCACCCCATCATAAGCCTGACAGCCGACCACCGCTTCAATTGAATCGGCAATAATTTCACGGGAGACCAGTGAGTATTTCATGCCTTCCGTACCGTTTGAGATCCCGTCAGAAATGGTAATGGTATTGAAGATAATCCCCTTGCCATTTGCGGCATTCACGCCTCTTTCCACTTCACGCGCCAAGCCATCGATATGCATATTACAAGGCGTGACATTGGCCCAAGTTGAGGCAATGCCAATAAAAGGTCGGCTAAAGTCGGCATCTTTAAAACCGGTCGCGCGCATCATGGAACGTGCCGGCGCATTTTCAATGCCTTCATAGACAGGAGCTGAATGCTCACGGATATTATCTTTACTCATTGGTTTCTTCCTTGGCGATGACTGATTTTCAACTTCAGTCTTTGACAAATTATTCTAAGATCATTGTATAGAAGGCATACGATATGTAAAAGAAATTACCCTGCAGAAAAATATTTTTAATGATCGCTTAAAACCCTTTAATCACATGACCGAGCGACATGGATGTCGCTGTTTCGCTGTGCTACAAGGACGTAGCATCAGAGAAACAAAAGATTTTTGTTACCTTACGCAGCAATGCTGCTCATATTTCAAAAGTAAGATTCTGCCGGCACAAAGATCATCAGAACTTTTAAATCTATTTAAGGCAGTGAATTTTTCCAAAACCATAAAAAAGCACCCCATCTGGAGTGCTTTTTATCAGTAAGAATCTAAAGCTTAGATTTCACGTACCGCGCCTTTTGCCGCACTGGTAGTATGCATAGCATAAGCTTTCAGTGCTTTAGAAATTTTACGTGGACGCTCTTCCACCGGATGCCAGCCTTTCGCTTCTTGTGCTTCACGACGAGCTGCCATGGTTGCTTCATCCACAGCCAGGTGGATGGTACGGTTTGGAATATCGATTTCAATTAAATCGCCATCTTCAACCAGACCAATGGCACCGCCTTCAGCCGCTTCAGGAGAAACGTGACCAATAGACAAACCTGATGAACCACCCGAGAAACGGCCGTCAGTCAGCAAGGCACATTCCTTACCTAAACCTTTCGATTTCAGGTAGCTGGTTGGGTACAGCATTTCCTGCATACCCGGACCACCACGTGGACCTTCATAACGAATCACAACCACATCACCGGCTTTAATTTCATTACCCAAGATCGCCTCTACCGCAGAATCCTGGCTTTCAAATACACGAGCAGTACCGTTGAATTTCAAAATTGAATCATCAACGCCGGCAGTTTTGACAATACAGCCATCCAGCGCGATGTTGCCGTAAAGCACAGCCAGACCACCATCTTTCGAGAAAGCATGTGCTGCATTACGGATCACGCCATTTTCACGGTCACCATCTAAACGCGAATAGTAACGGTCTTGTGAGAAAGCAGTTTGTGTTGGTACGCCGCCCGGTGCCGATTTAAAGAATTGGTAAACCTCTTCATTTTCAGTCCGGATGATGTCCCATTTGTCCAAAGCATCTTTAAGGGTTGCTTCGTGGACAGTACCCACTGAAGTATCCAGTAAGCCAGCACGATCCAGTTCACCTAGGATCGACATAATACCGCCGGCACGATGTACATCTTCCATATGCACATCATTTTTCGCAGGCGCAACTTTACACAGTACTGGCACTTTACGAGATAAGCGGTCGATGTCATCCATGGTGAAATCAACACCTGCTTCGTTTGCAGCAGCCAACAAGTGCAGTACGGTATTGGTTGAACCACCCATGGCGATGTCCAGCGTCATGGCATTTTCATACGATGCTTTGGTGACCATTGAACGTGGTAAAACGCTGTAATCGTCCTGTTCATAGTGGCGTTTAGCCAATTCAACAATTAACGAGCCTGCACGTTCAAACAGTTTTTTACGATTGGCGTGGGTTGCTAAAGTTGAACCATTACCTGGAAGAGACAGACCCAATGCTTCGGTTAAGCAGTTCATTGAGTTGGCAGTGAACATGCCTGAACATGAACCACAGGTTGGGCATGCAGAACGTTCGTATTCAGCCACTTCTTCGTCGGTATAGTTGTCATCTGCCGCAACAATCATGGCATCAATCAGGTCAATAGCTTTGTCGTTGCCGCGGATTTTCACTTTACCCGCTTCCATCGGACCACCAGATACGAATACCACTGGAATATTCAGGCGCATCGCTGCCATCAGCATCCCCGGGGTGATTTTGTCACAGTTGGAAATACACACCATGGCATCGGCACAGTGCGCACTGACCATGTATTCCACCGAGTCGGCAATCAGGTCACGTGAAGGCAGTGAATACAGCATGCCATCATGACCCATCGCAATACCGTCATCGACGGCTATGGTGTTGAATTCTTTGGCCACACCACCTGATGCTTCAATTTGACGAGCCACGAGTTGACCAAGGTCTTTTAAATGAACGTGACCTGGAACAAATTGTGTGAATGAGTTGACGACGGCAATAATTGGCTTGCCAAAGTCTTCATCTTTCATCCCAGTTGCGCGCCATAAGCCACGCGCACCCGCCATGTTTCTTCCGTGTGTCGATGTTTTTGAACGATAGTCAGGCATTGTGTTATTCCAACAAAGTTTGTGCTTGAGTTGAATGAGCTCATTCACTCTGGCGAAATCTTACAGATCGAGAGCATGAAATCAGTCGAATTTCCAACCTATCATACACCAAGCCATTGTTTTTCAAGATGGCATTTTCATCTTAGATATGGGTAGATGGGTCTATAAATTGAACTTCGTGATTTGACGACAAAAATCTTTAACTGAAATCTACTATACCGCCATCCCCAGCCAGACAATGCAAAACTTTCATGAATAATTTTTAAATTTTGCATAAGTTTTTTTTATAAAAATAGGCTTCTTCGGTCTGTATTCAGACGCAATTTAGGTGAATAAATGCTTTTGCCTTATAATAGACATCACGTTTATTTGGAAGCTTTTGTGTGAAAATCATCTTTGCGGGTACACCAGAATTTGCAGCCACTGCATTGGCTGCACTGCTTAAAACCGAACATGACATTGTTGCGGTCTATACTCAACCGGACCGCAAAGCTGGACGAGGACAAAAACTCACGGCTTCTGCTGTAAAGCAGCTGGCTTTAGCCAATAATGTTCCGGTCTACCAGCCGCTTCATTTTAAATCTTCGACTGAAGAAGGCTTGGCCGCACAGGCAGAATTAGCCGCTTTAAATGCCGACGTAATGGTGGTGGCCGCTTATGGCTTGATTCTGCCGCAAGTGGTACTCGATACACCTAAATATGGCTGTCTCAACATCCATGGTTCACTGTTGCCACGCTGGCGTGGTGCAGCGCCGATTCAGCGTGCCATTGCCACAGGCGATACTGAAACTGGCGTGACCATCATGAAAATGGCGGCGGGTCTGGACACCGGTGACATGATGTTTAAAACCATCTGTCCTATTGAAGCAAGCGACACTTCTGCAACGTTGCATGACAAACTGGCTGAACAGGGTGCAAGTGCCATTGCAGCTGTTTTAGCGTCGGAAGAAAAACTGCAACACTACCTGGCGACCCGTGAAGTGCAAGACGAAGCATTGACTGTGTATGCTCACAAGCTTTCCAAAGCCGAAGCAGAAATTGATTGGTCTACGGATGCCATACAGATTGACCGTAATATCCGCGCCTTTAACCCGTGGCCTGTGGCATTTATCGTACTCGACGAGAAAAACAACTTGCGGGTGTGGAATTCCAAGTTATCTCATACTACTGCGGAAAATGCTCAACCGGGTGAAATCATTGCCATTGATAAAGATGGCGTTCATGTTGCCTGTGCAAATAACACGGTCATCACACTGACTGCTTTACAATGGCCGGGCGCTAAACCGCTTAACCCTGTACAAATTTTACAAACCCAAAAACTGACTATTGGACAAATTTTATAATGAAGCAATCTCCCAACGCCTCAGCCAAAAACCTTAATTTACGTGCTCAGGTGGTGAAGACGTTATTGGCTGTCCAAAATGGTCAATCGCTGCAATCTGTGCTGGCGCAGCAAATGAACATCGTGTCAGACAAAGACCGTGCTTTGTTCCATGAATTGGTACTGGGTTGTTTACGTCAATGGCATGCATTGAAACAACTGACTTTACCATTACTCTCTAAACCACTGGACAATCAAGTGGTTGAAACTTGTTTGTACCTTGGTTTATATCAATTGCTGTGCACCCGAGTGGCTGCACATGCCGCGATTTCTGAAACCGTTGAAGCGACCAAACAATTGGGGATGGAAAGTTTAAGTGGCGTAGTGAATGCGATTTTACGTCGTGCCACCCGTGAATCTGAGCAGTTCTATGACGTGCTTGAACAAGCGACGAATTTACCAAGCTGGTTGTCTAAACGTCTGAAAAAAGACTGGGGCGATCAATTTGCTGAACTCAGCTATGAGCTGAAACAGGTTGCACCCCTGACTTTACGCGTTAACACCCGTCAGGTCAGCCGTGACGAATATCTCGACATTCTTGAAGATGAAGGCATCGATGCACATCGCTGCGAAATTTCCGAAGTCGGCATTGTCATGGACGAAAGCCTGCACATTCCAAGTCTGCCGGGTTTTGAAGCTGGCGGTTTCTCGGTACAGGATGAACATGCCCAGCTGTGCGCTACTTTATTGCCGAACTTGAATGGCAAAATCGTGATTGATGCCTGCGCGGCACCAGGCGGTAAAACTGCGCACATTTTAGAGAAATATCAGCCGAAAAAACTGATTGCCCTTGATCAGGATGAAAAGCGCTTAAAACGTGTTTCTGAAAACCTGGAGCGTTTGGTTCTCGATGGCAAACATGTCGAAATTGTCAGCGCAGATGCCGTAACCTGGACGGCACCTGAACCGGCTGATTGCATTGTTTTAGATGCACCGTGTTCAGCGATTGGGGTGATGCGCCGTCATCCAGACATCCGTTTACTGCGTCAATCAACTGATATTGCCAAAACAGTCCAACTGCAAAAACAGATTTTGGACAACATGTGGCAGCAACTGAAGGTTGGTGGCACCTTGCTTTACATCACCTGCTCGATTTTAAAAGCAGAAAATGAACAGCAAATGGTCGAGTTCTTCGCCAACCATCCAGATGCCAAAGAAATCAAAATTGAAGCCGACTGGGGCATTGAACAAATTCATGGTCGTCAGCTGTTACCGAAAGCAGGTCAAGGTGATGGCTTCTTCTATTGCCGTATCCAGAAAATAGCTTAACTACATAACGGCAATACAAATCAAAAAGGTGGCTTTTAAGCCACCTTTTTTTTATAGCTAAATACTAAATAAACTATCACAATGCTTTTTGAATAATTCATCAATGTCTTTGATTCGAAATTTATTTCTAATCGACTTTACTCGTGACCACATTTTTTCAATAGGATTTAAGTCCGGACTATATTTAGGAAGCCACACAATGTAATGGCCTGCACAACGTACCAACTCCTGAAGCCTTTTCCCTTTATGAAAGGTCGCATTATCCATAATTAAAACACTGGTTTCTTTCAGCTTGGGCAATAAATCCTGTTCAATCCAGCATTCAAATACCTCGGTGTTAACTGAACAATCAAATACTCCAACTGTAAGCAATCTATTTTCGATTAATGCACCGATCGCATTGCTACAATTTTTTAACTGCCAGTTAAATTCAGCTTCAGCCCTCATTCCTTGAGGGCTATAACTATGCAATCGCGTGCTTTCACTTTGAAAACCACTTTCATCGATATACACCAGCGGTAATTGTTGTTCTAAACACTCAATCAAATTTTGAAATTGCCAGCGTTGATTTTGATCTGCTTTAGGGTGCTTTAACGTCTTTTTTTACGTGATATTCCTGCGGTATGTAACGCATTAAATACAGCATGAGTACTGACACCAAAACGTTCTGCCCGTTCACTAATGTAATCATCAGGATATTGTTCAACATCCTTCAATATTTGCTCTTTGCTGATTTTAGCTGGACGACCGGGAATAGGTCTGTTCTCGGTCGATTTTTTCCATAGTTGTATCGTACGCGTGCATACTCCAAAATGCTGAGCAGCTTTACGTACTGACAGTTGATCTCTTGCCATAATTTCTATGACTTTATCTTTAAAATCTTTTGAATATCCCATGTCTTATAGTGTATTAAATATTTGAGAACTTAGCTATATTGAGGTATGCCATGCTGCCAGAAAGATCACTGCAAATGCGATCCAGACTTGCGGTAGCACAAGGTTGGGCAACAGCATGCTCCATTCAAGACATAAGTATTCAAGAAACAAGAAAGCCATTATCATCAATGATAATGGCTTTCTTTTGCAACAGTATGAACTGAAGTATTTAGGGATTTAAAGCGTATGTTGGTCTTTCACTTCTTCCAGCACCTCATCCAGTTCTTCCGGATGTTTCATCAAGTGTAGAATAGATAACACCAATCCGCCCCATAAAAACAGCATCGAGATAATCATCATGACAATTGCTGAAGTATTCATGTTTATTCTCCTAGCGATCTTTCATTCTGGCTAAAACAAACGCCACCACAGCACAGAAAATCACACAGCCCCAGCCAAACAGCCACTGCATACTGATACTATAGTCACCATAGCCTTTTAATAACAAGTTATAAATGGTCATGGCCAATGTAATCAATAAAATCAACGAGGTAATGACCGTTAGGGTAAAATCCCAGCCTTTGCCTAAATGCACGGTTGAAATGGCATTAACGTGATTCCGGATCTCAAGCAAAGCTGAACGCTTAAACCAGGCAATGCTGATAATTGAAATTAATGCACCACCAATAATACCGATGTTATTGATGAAATGGTCAATGATATCCACCAGTTTAATCGAATTGACACTGGAGAATAAAACGATAGAAACCAAAGCACTACCGCCACCAACAATAGTAACCGCTTTCTTACGGCCCCATTTCAGCTTGTCCATCATGGCAGAAATTGGAACTTCCAAAATACTGACCATCGATGAAATACCAGCAACAAACAATGAGGTAAAAAACAGGATACCAAATAAATCCGCACCAGCACCCAGGCTGGAAATGATTTTAGGGAAGGCAATAAAGGCCAGCCCGATACCACCACTCACCACATCCTGTACATTGCTGTTCGAGCTATACGCCATGAAACCCAATGCGGAAAAAATACCAATACCGGCCAGAATCTCAGTTGATGCATTGGCAAAGCCCACAATTAAACCTGAACCAGTTAAATTGGTTTTCGGCTTCAGGTAAGACGCATAGGTCACCATGATCCCGAAACCGACGGATAATGAGAAGAAGGTATGGCCATACGCCGCCAGCCATACTTTATAGTCCATCATGGCTGCCCAGTTCGGGGTAAAGAAGGCATTCAAACCTTCCACTGCACCCGGCAAACGTAGGGATTGAATCACTAACAGGGTAAATAAAACAAACAGTAACGGCATGAAAATCTTGTTGGAAAGTTCCACACCCTTTTTCACCCCACCATATAAAATGATTAAGGTCAGTACCCAAATTCCGGCTAGGGGCCAGAAAATATGACTGACAAAACGGGGATCAAAACCTGTTGCCTCTGAAGTCTGCAAATAGGTTTTAAAGAAGAACCCTTCCGGGTCGCTGCCCCACATTTGACCAATCGAGAAATAAACATAACTGCCTGCCCAAGTTAAAACACTGGCATAATACAAGCCAATAATGATACAGACACTGACTTGCCACCATCCCAGGGTTTCGCCTCCCCGGAACAATTTACGGTATGCTTTCGGAGGCGAGCCACTGCTACGATGCCCGACCGCATAGTCCAGAAATAACAGCGGTAAACCCGCAGTAATTAAAGCAATCAAATAAGGGATAAGAAACGCACCACCGCCATTTTCATAGGCAACGTATGGAAAGCGCCAAATATTACCTAAACCGACCGCCGATCCGATAGCGGCAATAATAAAGCCCGATCGTGAGGTCCAGTTTTCACGAGAATCTGTCATACAACACCTAAACCTTCGGTATCTTCAGTTGCTGCTTGTTATCGGGTTTATATCGCAAGCAAAAAAAGTACCATTCAAAAATAATTCTTGTGTCTGATTTAGAGGTCACCTTTTGGGTGCAGTATTCTAAATTGCAAACAGATCAGTAAGGATCAAATTTTGCTTAAAAATGTTGATCAATACTCATCCTTTATATGAACTTAACAATACTCACTTTTATAAAAATTTTCTGTAATTTATTTACCAAACATTTCATTTTTATAATCTGTTGAGTTTGAATGCTCATTTAATCGGCTTATTTTTAATCTCTCTTTATTATTGAATAATAAACTTTTGGGAATACATAAATTACATATAAAAACCTGAAGTTATCTTAAGATGCTTCAATCTACTTATTTATGGTTCTGGAATAACGATTTAAAAATTAAATGCCGCATGGCTTTTTCAACTCGTATGCTAAAGATGAGAGATAAATTTCCTGTAATTTTGAGAAACAACAACAATGCAATTTTTTATCATTCACTATATGATGCGCTGAGTTTAAGTCTGTATCTGCTGCATTTAAGCCACAAAAAGATTTTCCAAAAATAACAGTTCACATCACTTCAGGATTTTTATGCAATCACTTAAAATTCTTTGCTTAGCCATAGGACTGGGCGCATTCAGCTCCACCCAAGCCGATGTTATTGCAGTTAAAGGCAATATTGATTACTGGCACTACAGCACCGATGTAACTCAACCGGCATCTTCGCTTCCACAAACACAACTTGAAGATGATCATGCGCTGTCATTCTCGGTTGCAGTAGAACATCCGGTGCCATTTTTACCCAATGCAAAAATTAAGCATAGTCATTTACAGGCTGACAGCGATCAAAGTTTTGAAGGTGTAATAAAAAGCCATCAAGTCGACCTCACTTATACAGATTTCATTCTCTATTACGAAATACTGGACAATATTGTCGATGCAGATGTCGGCTTTGGAGCTAAACGTCTAAGCGGAGATATTCTGCAAAACTATACCGACACATTAGATGTCAGTAGTACGCTACCGATGCTTTATGCCCAGGCCGGGGTAAACCTGCCCTTTACTGGCTTAAGTGCAAGAGTTGAAGCCAGTTTTGCTGCACTGAATGATGAACAAATTAGCGATGCTCAAGCAGAACTCAAATATAACTTCATCGATAACCTCTTAGTCGACGTAGGTGCCAGAGTTGGGTATCGCATTTTAGACATTCAGCTGGAAGAAGGTTCAAATGCAGAAACCAAACTTAAATTTAAAGGCCCTTATCTGGGCATAGAAGCACATTTTTAAAGCCATACTTGTAGGCTTTCGCGTACATGGACTACAGAAAATGAAGGCTAGGCATGCGGCAGCGTTCAAATTATAGTTAACCCATACCGAAACAGGATGTTTCTAAAACAACAAGAATAAAAGTACAAAACAGCAGGATGCTAAATAGATCAAGAGTAAATTACTATAAATAAAAAATATAGACAAATATATATAAACAATCTAATATTGGGATATATTTGATAGTTTTTTTAATTATGAATAATCTAGTAACCGAGCTTAAACGCATCGAACAAGACCTTGCTAATTTTGTATCCCCTGAAAACAAAGATGGCTTTGTTAAAGAGTTTGCATCTTGGGTATATGCTGAATGGTCAAAAAATACTTTTTATGACCATTATTATGTTGATGTTGGATATGACTGCTCTTCCCACCCCGAAGCTACCAATAAATTGCTTGCTGATGAGTGCCGAACCTATGCGGAATTTATTAATGCAAATACAGGTGTATCAAAATGCACTTTTGTTTCAGGGCATGGCATGGCTTGTGAGGAATATTCAGACAAGCTTCAAGAGCTTTTTGGTGATGCATGTTCAAAAAAACTAGATGAGTTAATTGCACTATATGGACTAGAAGTGCCCGATAAATATAAAAAAAATGCTGAAAATATCAGTGAATTAATTTTTCATGAAGTGGTTGATTATAATAAAGATTCAGAACTTCATGATGTTTGTGAAAATATTTTATTTAGATTTAATCAGTTGGGTGTTGAGCAAGAACCCTATGCTTGCTCTCTGTGTGGTTGGGATGAAGTGAATGATGCGCCAATATATGGTGATGAAGCGGTATTTAAGGACTATAGCCTAGAAGACTTTAAAAAATTAGCGGAGATTGAATAATGTACTCTCCTGCTAAATTTGGTGAAATGATTGGAAAATCAGTTAAAACACTACAGCGATGGGATACTGAAGGTACTTTGGTTGCGTGTCGAAATCCCAAAAACCGTAGGTATTACACACATGACCAATATCTTGAATATATTGGGATAAAAGCTACGGAAGATAAATCATCAGTAATTGTATATTCAAGGGTATCGAGCGCAGCTCAAAAACCTGATTTAGCAAACCAAGTTTCAGCGCTAGAAACTTTTTGCACAGCCAATGGGTATGCGATTGATGAGTGGGTGTCTGAAATTGGTAGTGGTTTAAATTACAACCGGAAAAAATTCAACAAGCTTTTCTTGGATATTGAAATGGGTAAAGTTTCAATGCTGATCCTTGCTCACAAGGATCGCTTGGTGCGGTTTGGTTTTGAATGGTTTGAGTCCTTTGCTGATAGACATGGTTGTAAAATTATTATCATGAATCAAGAATCTCTCTCCCCAACAGAAGAAGTAACCCAAGATTTATTAGCAATTATTCATTGTTTTTCTTCACGCCTGTATGGATTGAGAAAATACAAAGATAAGGTTAAAGAATTAGTGAGTAGTAAGGAATAACTCTTTGAAGCTAACACGCATTCATCACTGTAGAAACTTGAACAAGGAAAAGTACAAGCAACTTGAGAAACAAGCTGTATTACTTGGTCATGTTCGTAGTGAAGTTTGGGCGAGATATGGTGCTATTGCAGGGTTAAGTATTAGCGACAGAACCATTCGTGATGCGTGGATGAAAGAAGGTCGTAACTTCGGTGTTTCAGCAAATGCCTGGAAAGAAACCTTACGTGACTGCATGGGTGATATTAAAGCCTTTCGTGAGGCTTCAAAAGAGAAAGTAAAACAAGCGATTCGCAAAAGAACGACTTGCGACAAAGAGCTAAAAAGACTTTATACCTTGCTTAAAAAAGACGAATGGCAGGAAGATAATTTCCTGCATCGTCAAATGCGTAAACACTTTAGGCATGGTGTAAATCACACGTACAATCAAATCATTGTACGTGCTGATATGTGTAAGACATTTGAGTTAAACGGTCAATGTTGGCTCAAAGTACCAAGCCTAGTTTCTCGCCAAACGATTAAAATTCCATTGAATACAACAATGGAATTTGCACCAATAGGCACACTCAGAATCATTCTTAAAAACGGCAATATTGAGGTTCATTCAACCTATGATGCCGTTGAATCTCAAGATTGCGGTCAAGCAACTATCGGTGTTGATAAGGGTTATTCAGAAGCCTTTGTTGATTCTGATGGTGAAGTGTATGGTCAAGGTTTGGGTAAGCTAATTTCAAGTGAATCTGACTACTTGAATCAAAAATACAAGAACAGAAACAAGCTCAGAGCAATCGCTAAAAATAAACCTCATAAAAAAGCCCAAATTGAGCTAAATAACTTGGGTCGTAAGAAATTGGATAGACGACAAGACGCTCAAAAATCCAAGTTAAAAACACTTATTTTTACAGCAACTCATAAGCTCGTTGATAAAGCGAAATTGATTGTTGCGGAGGATTTAACTTCTCCAATTCAAAGTAAACGCAACTATGGTAAAAATACCAATAGACGCTTAAATACATGGGTTAAAGGCTTGTTAGCTGATGCCCTAACATCTGTATCTCACCGTAGAGGTTCTACGGTACATCTAGTTAATGCTGCATATACTTCGCAATGTGATTCTTTTTTACATGGGCTGCTAATTGGCACACGTAAAGGAGATCGCTTTCACCGTTTTAATGGGGAGGTTGTGCAAGCTGATTGGAATGGTGCGAGAAACGTACTTGCAAGATTAAATGACACTGAGATTAGTCGTTATACGCCTTACAAAACCGTAAAGCGCATATTGCAAGAACGGACTGACCGCTACAAGTCGGAACTGACCGACTTAGGCTCTAGTTACACGCTTGGCGACAAGACATTAACAGAGTGCGAATTAGTCCTTGACTATGTTTGACTACATTTTAAGGAACAGTGATATGTTTAACCCATACGAAAAAGCCTCGACATCCTGTCTGTCGGGGCTTTTTTATGTCTGCATATATAGCATTTTTTATTCTTGGTTTTTAAATTTCGTTAATTCTAGGCATAAAAAAAGCCCCCTCGTTTGAGGGGGCTTTTTAAGGAATAATGAGCTGGCGATGACTTACTCTCACATGGGTAATCCCACACTACCATCAGCGCTAAGAGGTTTCACTTCTGAGTTCGGGAAGGGATCAGGTGGTTCACTCTTGCTATGGTCGCCAGCACAACTGTTTATGACTTTGCGTTTGGTCTTATTTAGATGCCAATGCTTGGTCAAATAGAATTCATTAACAGGTATATCTGAGCTGTCATATTTTGTTCTTTAGCGTTCACTAAATCAAGCTGTTTTGCTTAATATCGAATCAATTGATGCTTTATACAACAACTGTTTGGGTGTTGTATAGTCAAGCCTCACGAGCAATTAGTATTGGTCAGCTTCACATATCACTATGCTTCCACATCCAACCTATCAACGTCGTAGTCTTCAACGG
>NZ_VOYL01000080.1:0-6636 GCF_013420295.1 Acinetobacter sp. YH01018 | reverse complement strand
GCCTATTTGCCGGATGACCTGGTCTCGGTGGGGCGTGATACCGAAACAGTCGCGCTGTCCAAAGCGGTGAAATACTTTGTCGAACACCGCGTATTCCTTAATGATGACCGTACGGTGGTATTTAAATGAACATAGCCATTCAAGAACATTCACAGCCGCTGATTATTGACGGCAAAGCAACTGCACAAACCGTTTTGGACGAGATCAAAAGCGAAGTGCAGCAGATGAAAGCGCAAGGTATTGAGCCTTGCCTTGCAGTAGTCCTGGTCGGAGATGATCCGGCCAGTCATGTCTATGTGCGCAACAAGGTTGAAAAAGCGCTGTATGTCGGCATCCGCTCACTGGAATACCGCATGTCAGCAGATACAGATGCTGACACGCTGCTGCAGAAAATTGATGAACTGAATGCAGATGCCACCGTGCATGGCATCCTGGTGCAGCTGCCGTTGCCGGCACATATTGATGAAACGGCGGTGTTGCAGCGCATTCATCCGCTTAAGGATGTTGACGGTTTCCACAGTGAAAATGTCGGCGGTCTGAGTCAGGGCCGTGAGGTGTTAACCCCATGCACACCGACCGGATGTATTCGCCTGCTGAAAGACACCTTGGGGCCGGATCTGTCCGGACTGCATGCTGTGGTGGTGGGTCGTTCCAACATTGTCGGCAAGCCGATGGCGGCGCTGTTATTAAAAGAAAGTTGCACCGTCAGCATTGTCCATTCACGCACCCAGAATATTCGCGACATTTGCAAAAATGCCGACATTCTGGTGGCAGCGGTCGGTAGGCCGAAAATGATCGATGCATCCTATTTAAAACCGGGTGCAGTGGTCATTGATGTGGGGATTAACCGCATTCAGGAAAACGGCAAAAACCGTCTGGTCGGAGATGTCGATTATGACGATGCGCTGTCTGTGGTCAAAGCCATCACGCCTGTTCCGGGTGGTGTCGGTCCCATGACCATTGCCTACCTGATGAAAAATACCCTTGATGCTGCGCGTATGCAGGCAAACATTTTTAAAAAATAAGCTAGCGGCATTGGAAAAGATGCCTTGGAGAAGAAATTATGCCACTTGGTTTGCTCAAATACGGATTAAGCAGTGAATATCCTGTTGAAGTTGATTTGCCTCCACCGAAGGAGCTGAAATCACACTATGACGTAGTGATTATTGGCGCTGGCGGTCATGGTTTGGCAATAGCATATTATCTTGCAAAATATCAAGGCATCACCAATGTTGCTGTGCTGGAAAAATCCTATCTTGGCGGTGGTAATACGGCGCGTAATACTGCGGTGATCCGTTCCAACTATCTGACCTCAGAAGGAGTGAAGTTCTATTCAGAATCGGTTGATTTATTTAAAAACCTGTCCAATGAATTTGACTTCAACATCATGTATTCAGAGCGCGGCCAGCTGACTTTGGCGCATACCGATTCTACTGTGCGTGCCTTCCGCCAGCGTGCCGAAGTGAACAAGCATTTTGGTGGTCGTACCGAAATGATTGACCGCCAGCAAATTAAGGAGCTGGTACCGTGTCTGAATCTTGATCCCGCGCATTTGCCTGTTCTGGCAGGACTCTGGCATATGGATGGTGCCACAGCACGGCATGATGCCGTGGCCTGGGGCTATGCCAAGGAAGCGGCGAAACGCGGCGTGGAAATCCACCAGCTGACTGAAGTACAGGATTTTGTGACTGAAAAAAACCAGGTCACGGCGGTAAAAACCAACCGTGGCAGCATCAAGTGTGGCTGCGTGGTACAGGCGATTGCCGGCGCTTCCAGCATTTTAATGAACAAGCTGCATATCAAGTCGCCGATTCATACCTTCCCGCTGCAAGCCATGGTGTCCCAGCCGTTTAAACCGTTTATCAATCCTTTGGTCAGTTCATCTGCTTTGCACTGCTATGTGCAGCAAACCAGCCGCGGTGAAATTGTCTTTGGTGGCGGTTCAGACCCTTATCCGCTGTACAACACCCGTTCTACCCTGGATTTAAAAGAAAGCCTGCTGGCTCATGCCATTGAAATGTTCCCGTTTATGGCCAATGTCAAACTCATGCGCCAATGGGCTGGCATGACCGACATGACGCCTGACTACAGCCCGATTATGGGCAAATCGCCTTATGACAATTATTACCTGGATGCAGGCTGGGGCACGTGGGGCTTTAAATCCACCCCGATCTGTGGCAAGACCATGGCGGAACTTGTGGCGACTGGCCGTACGCCGGATCTGATCAAGCCATTTGAATTGTCGCGTTTCAGCCGCTTCCAGCAAGTCAATGAAATGGGCGCCACTGCGGCGAGCCATTAAGGAGTAAACCCATGAAAATAATGATTTGTCCTTTAAATGGTCCAAGAAATATCAGTGAATTTAGTTATGGCGGCGAGCTGAAAACCATGCCGGACCAGAACACCTGCAGCAATGAAGAATGGGCAGATTATGTGTTCAATAAAAGCAATATTGCCGGTGTGGTACTGGAATGGTGGATGCATACCCCAAGCAGTTATTGGTTTATTGCCGAGCGCCATACAGTGAGCGATGAAATTCTGCGTACCTTTGATGCCAAGGAAATGTTTAGCCAGCGCATCGATTTTGAAAATCCGCCAGCTACAGAAAAAACAGCAGAACAGGCTGCTAAACAGGAGGTATCCGCATGAGCAATCTAGATTTAAACCGACTGCCTTTGCCGTATGGCATTTTGATTGACCGCAACCAGCCTGTGACTTTTCAGTTTGATCAGCAGACTTTTCAGGGCTATGCGGGCGACAGTATTGCCAGTGCCTTGATTGCCAATCAGCGCTGGATTATGTCGCGCTCTTTTAAATACCACCGTCCGCGTGCACCTTTAACCATGGCGGGACAAGATGCCAATACGCTGATTCAATTGCCGCAGGAGCCGAATGTACTGGCAGATAGCACCGAGATTGCAGCGCATCTGTCGGCAATGGGGCAAAACTATGCTGGCTCGTTAATGAAAGACAGCGATGCGTTTTTAGGCAAATTCTCAAAATTTATGCCTGTCGGCTTCTATTACCGCTCATTCTACAAGCCTAAAGGGGTCTGGAAGCTGTGGGAGACCATGATCCGTAAAAAAGCCGGGCTGGGGGTGCTGGATCTGAATTTTCAGCCTGAATACTATGACAAAGCCTATCTATTTACAGATATTGCCATTATTGGTGCCGGTCCGGCCGGCTTGCAGGCAGCGTTAACCGCCGCGAATGCCGGCATGAAAGTGTTGTTAATTGAACAGGATAAAATACTGGGTGGTAGCCTGCATTATGCGCGTTTTGATGCCGAGGGTAAAAAAGCCGCTGCATGTGCAGCCAAACTGATTGCGCAAGTAGAACAGCATGAAAACATTAGCGTGCTGAAACAAGCCATTTGTAATGCCTGGTTTACCGATCATTATTTACCGGTCATTCAAGGCAAGCGTATGTATAAAGTCCGTGCCAAGCAATGCATTGTGGCCAGCGGCAGTTTTGACCAGCCAGTGGTGTTCCGCAACAACGACTTGCCCGGTGTGCTGTTGACCAGTGCCGTACAGCGTCTGGTCAAACTGTATGGGGTACGGCCCGGCCAGAAAACGGTTATTTTAACCGGTAACGATGACGGCTATCTGGCCGCCCTAGATCTGGCCGAAGCCGGTATCTCTGTGGCCGCCCTAGTCGACATGCGCGCCGGTGCAGAAGATCCCGCTTTGCAAAAAGCGGTTGAACTGCACCACATTCCGGTCTATCTCAGCAGTACCGTGTATGAAGCCTTGCATAGCAAGGACATGCAGCATCTGACCGGAGTCGATATACGCAGTATTGTTGCAGAAGGCCAGGTGGGTACACACAGCAAGAAAATTGATTGTGATGTGCTGGCCATGTCATCCGGTTATATGCCGGTGTACCAGCTGCTGTGTCAAGCCGGTGCCAAACTGAACTATAACGACAAAAAGGCACAGTTCAGCATTTCCGGTTTACCTCAGGGATTGCACATTAGCGGCTCTGTTGCCGGTGTGCATCAGCTGGACAATGTTCTGCATGATGCAGTGCAAACCGCCACGGATGCAGTGAATGCCATTTTGGGCAATGCTGCTACAGCAGCGAAAAAACCTGTTGTCGAAGCAGCGGTGAATTTCCCATGGCCAATTTTCGCGCATCCTAAGGGCAAAGAATTTGTCGATTATGATGAAGACCTGCAAATCCGCGACATTATTAATGCCACCAAATCGGGCTACCGTGATGTACAGCTGGTCAAGCGTTTTTCTACTGTGGGTATGGGACCTTCTCAAGGCCGTCATTCAGCCTTGCCTACTGCGCGTCTCGTGGCAAAATATACAGACCGCACAGTGAGCGAAACCGGGGTGACGACCGCCCGTCCACCGTTCACTGCAGAAAAATTGGCGCATATTGCGGGACGCGGTTTTGATCCTTTCCGTCAGACCGCCATGCATCAACGCCATATTGAGGCCGGTGCACAAATGATGCCGGCAGGCAACTGGCAGCGTCCGGCCTATTATGGTGACGTCTCTGGCCGTTTGCAGCATATTGAAAACGAAGTGCGCAATGTACGTCAGAATGTCGGCATGATTGATGTATCTACTTTAGGCGGATTAGATCTTCGCGGGCCTGACAGCGGCGAGTTCCTCAACCGATTATATACCTTTGGTTTTGTAAAATTACCGGTGGGTAAAACCCGTTATGCAGTCATGACTGCCGAAGATGGCGTGGTGATAGACGATGGTGTTGCCGGGCGTTTAAGTGAAAACCACTTTTATGTTACCGCAACCACCAGTGGGGTAGACCGCATTTACCAGCAAATGCTGAAATGGAATGCGCAGTGGCGCTTAAATGTCGATATAGCCAATGTCACGTCGGCATTTGCGGCGGTGAATATTGCCGGTCCGAATTCCCGCAAAGTGCTGCAAAAGGTCTGTCAGGACGTGGACTTCAGTGCAGCAGCATTTCCCTACCTGGGTTTGCGCACCGGAACCATTCAGGGCATTGCTGTGCGTATCTTGCGCGTTGGCTTTGTAGGCGAATTGGGCTATGAAATTCACTTCCCTGCACGTTATGGCGAGTTCATGTGGGATCTGCTGATGCAGGCGGGTCAAGAGTTCTCCATGAAGCCTTTTGGGGTGGAAAGCCAGCGACTACTGCGTTTGGAAAAGGGTCATATCATTATCAGTCAGGATACCGATGGCATGTCGCATCCTAAAGAAGTGGACTTAGGCTGGGCTGTAGCGAAAAGCAAGCCATGGTTCGTGGGCAAGCGTTCCATTGCCATTTTGGAACAGCAGCCCATGAAACGCAAATTGGTGTCTTTTGTGCTGGACAAACAGCAGCAAAAACCGCTGGAAGGCCATATTGTGCTGAATGGCGACAAAATTACAGGAAACGTAACTTCGTGTGAATATTCACCCACTCTGGACCAAATTATTGGCATGGCGTATGTCGGTATCGAGCAAAGCGCAGTGGGCCAGCAGTTCCAGATTCGTGTGGAAAAAGGTGCAAGTGTCTACGCCACAGTAGTAAAAGCGCCTTTCTATGACCCTAATAATGCCCGTCAGGAGATCTGATCATGAGTATTTTACCTCAAGCAGAACGCAGTCCCATTCAAAAAACCTGTGCGGCCTATCAGTCTTATGGCGCAGGACGCATGTTTCTTGCAGGCGGTAAGTCCCAGCACATTCAGCAATGTGCAGTGGTGGATTTAACCAATATGCCACGCGTCGGTTTCCGGGGAACCGACAGTGCCAGCTATTTAACTGCAGCGGGTTTTAGATTGCCGGATGAACCCAATCGATTGTGTCATCAGGCCAATGGCAGCATTGTGGCACGGCTGTCTGCGACCGAATATTTAGTGCTGGGTGCAATGCAGGATTTTGGTGAAAGTATAGCCGCACTGGAACAGAGCTGGGAGCTGAGTGACCGCGCCAACTATCTGCTGCCGCGTCAGGATAGCCATGCCTGGATTCAGCTAACTGGGCAATCTGTGGCTTTCATCATGGCTAAGCTGTGTGCCGTCGATTTGTCCGCAGAAGCTTTTGCTGCAGGTCAGATTGCACAGACCTCGGTGGCGCGCATTAATGCTGTGGTGATGAATGTCAGCGATGCCCAGGCGCCGAAATTCAATCTCTTGTGTGACCGGGCTTCTGCACTGTATTTGTGGAATGTCCTGCTGGATGCCATTGCAGAATTTGATGGTCAGGCTGTCGGTATTGACGGGCTGCTCAGCATTGCATAAATAACAATTCTGTTTTCCCCCAACTGTAATCCCCCTGAATGGCTGTTAGCGTAAGCTGGCAGCCATTTGCTTTATGCCCTAGAGTCAGGACAGCAATCAACCTTTATCATAAGAGCGTACAGCCGCCCATTCCAGCACTATGCTTTTAAGCATTCACCATTTACTAAAGCATCGTTTTGATCAAGAAAAAAATTAAATGCTTCAAAGCAATAGGACGAAATCCGTCGTTTGTTCTTGCCACCATGGCTACATGATCGCGCTACCCGATTTCTCTATAATGATGACCGTTATTTAAAACCTACTTAAACCTACTTACGTGGGTTTAATGTTTAATTCCTACTTCATCATCAAGAACCAATTGCTATTGCGCTTGGGATTACCTCAATTCCATAGGCTGTCACGGTGTAACT
>NZ_VOYL01000079.1:0-6946 GCF_013420295.1 Acinetobacter sp. YH01018 | reverse complement strand
TTCCACTTTAGATATTTGTTTAAGATGAGATGTAACTCATTGAAATGTGTCATCATATTCGTCGTCAGAAAACAAGTATTATGCCATTATTTCAATGAGTTATCTTTTTTTGTCGTGTACAAAGAATACTGAGTTTGGCCAAAAGTGGCGTACCTACATTAGAGCAAATGCTGAAGTTAAACTATATCGTTATCAAAAAGCACAACAGGAAGGTAAATTCCCCTTGTTGCATACACGCTTTGGGGAGTATTTCTTTCTCATTTTTTTGATTATATTGTTTGTTTTAATGTATTCATTAATCACACCATTTGAAAATTCAAGACGTGGTAATTTCTTTATTCAGACGTGGTGGCCAATTAATGCGGTCATTATAGGGGTGTTATATTCGGGATGGTTTTGGCTGTATGTTCGTTTATTCGCGGTGAAAGCTATTATGACACAATATAGGGGGTTGATTCGATGTGAACAAGCTAAACGCAATCGTAATAATACTATTGAAAAATGCTGAAATTGACCTAATCTAAAGATATAAACCGAATTAAACTGAGAATAGATTTTTTATGTTATTTCACAACCCCAAATTACCCGCTGAAATCCGTATCAACCATTTAAACGCACGTGTAAATGAACAACGAAAAAAAATTGCACAAGCGACTGCATCTAAATTGGAACAACTGCATCTTGCCCAACAGCTTTCAAAAGAAGTGCGTTTACGTAAAAAGAATAATCAAAAAATTTATGTGCTTGACTTCAAAGGTGACACAGCAGCCTCTGCCGTAGAAAACTTGCGTGAAGAAATTACCCTGATTTTAGCCACTGCAAAAGCAGGGCGTGACCGTGTTGTGGTACGTCTGGAAAGCCCGGGCGGTATGGTGCACGGCTATGGTCTGGCAGCTGCCCAGCTGGTGCGTTTGCGCGATGCCGGTTTTAACCTGACGATCTGTGTCGATAAAGTCGCAGCCAGTGGTGGCTATATGATGGCCTGTATTGCCAATGAAATTGTATCTGCACCATTTGCCGTGGTCGGTTCCATTGGTGTGGTTGCACAGGTACCAAACTTTAACCGTCTGCTGAAAGAAAAGCACATCGACTTTGAACTTTATACCGCAGGTCAGTTTAAACGTACCGTAACCATGTTTGGTGAAAATACCGCTGAAGGTAAAGCCAAATTTGAACAAGAGTTACAGCAGACGCATGAGCTGTTTAAGCACTTTGTTGAAAAGTATCGTCCGCAGTTGAATGTTGAAAAAGTGGCAACTGGTGAGCACTGGTATGGAAAAGATGCGCTTGAATTGAATCTGGTAGATAAGCTGCAAACTTCAGATGAATATTTACTTGCTTTATTGCCACAACATGAAGTCTTTGTGATTGAAACTCGACGTAAACCGACACTGGGTGAAAAGCTGGGTCTACAAGCGGCGCAAATAGCTGACGGTCTAGTCCCTGTAGTGATGAATAAAGTGATGGAATCATTGAGTAAAGCCAATGCAAATTTGCTACAAATGCGTGACCCTAAACTTTAATTGAAAGCTGTTTGCTGATTTTAAAATTGCGCTCTGATGAGCGCAATTTTTTTGACTGACTGTAGCCCTTAATATCCGATTCAATTTGATCCCCCCTTATGAGGAAATTAAAATAAATGAGCACAGGTTTTTTATGCTTTAGCGTAGAACCACTTCTGCAACGGATTTACTGATCCGGTTTCAGTATATTGGGAGTAAATAGTATTCTGCTTGAAAAATGGCTGACAAAGTAGAGCTGGGGGAGGCTGAAGCTGACTCATGGTTCCCTGTTTGCCTGAATGCTATCCTTGGACGTGTGGTCACTTTCTGGTTGCGGTATTTTAGCTAAGCTTTTATAACATAAATCAAGAAGGCCATAGCCTGCAGCGCCGACTGTTGCAAGCAGCATATCTTTATGTGCATCCCACATATCTCCCTGTTGCCCATTATAATTTTCTGCTTCCTCCGGTGATAAACCAATGGCAATCAGCCATTCAAGCCATTCATAAATTAAGCTGGTGGCCATGATAAATTGCACGACTAATAAAAATAGCGTGAAGGGTTTGGCCTCAGGCAGCCATACATGAAACAGCCGTAGTAACACTGGGTAGAGCAGTACACCACAGGCAAGATGCACCAGACGGTCATACATATTGCGTGACCAGCCCATCGATTGATTAAGGTCAAAATTGAACAGCTGAATTAGCCATTCGTTATAGGGAACATAGGAATAGAGGTAATGTGCACCGATAATATGGATCAGTAAAAAAATGAGATAGAGCACAAAACTATAAAAACTCATGCCAATTTTTTTTTGGGTAAACAATAGCAGCACCAGCATAAACACGGTACCGGCTTGATGCAGTAGATATGCTTCAAATTCTAAAGGATGGATACTGGCGATGATTACCGCAATAGTGAGTACTGCAAGAGCAACCCAGTGTTTGATATTCAATTGATGTTCAATCATTATTTCTTGTATTGGCAAAGTTTTATAGGAAGTGCTGAAATTTCATCAATGGCTTATGTGGTTACAAACATAGATGAATTATCAACAGATTCTATTCTAATAAAAAAGCGAAGCCGAAGCTTCGCTTTTTAGATTTATTTCGAATTAAATTTTAGAAATTAAATCCTTAATCTGTTTCGCTTGAGTTGAAGCATTACCTGTATAAGTTGCAGGAGTCATTTCAGCCAGACGGGCACGGTCAGCAGCAGGAACGGCTTCCAGCTCGTTACCATTTACGAAGTTCACCATCATGTCGCGAGTCATGGCCTGACCACGAGTCAGGGCTTTTAATTTCTCGTATGGTTTTTCAACTGCATAACGACGCATTACCGTTTGAATTGGTTCAGCAAGCACTTCTTGAGCATGGTCAAGATCTTCCAGAATACGCTGTGCATTCAATTCAAGTTTGCCAATACCTTTAGAGCAAGCTTCGAATGCGATCAAGCTTTGCGCAAAACCAACCCCCATGTTACGAAGCACAGTAGAGTCAGTTAAGTCACGTTGCCAGCGAGAGATTGGAAGTTTTTCGCCCAAGTGTGCAAGAACTGCATTGGCAATACCCAGGTTACCTTCAGAGTTTTCGAAGTCGATCGGGTTGACTTTGTGCGGCATGGTTGAAGAACCCACTTCGCCTTCTTTCAAACGTTGTTTGAAGAAACCAAGCGAGATATAACCCCATATGTCACGGTTAAAGTCGATCAAAATCGTGTTGAAACGACGTAACGCATCAAAAAGTTCCGCCATGTAGTCATGTGGTTCGATTTGAGTAGTGTACGGGTTAAACTGTAAACCTAAAGATTCAACAAATGCTTGTGAATGAGCAGGCCAGTTGATTTCAGGGTAAGCAGAGTAGTGCGCGTTGTAGTTACCTACAGCACCATTGATTTTGCCCAATAATTCAACTTGTTTGAATTGCTTGATTTGACGTGCCAAACGGTAAGCCACGTTCGCCATTTCTTTACCCAAAGTGGTCGGGCTTGCAGTTTGACCATGGGTACGAGACAACATTGGTTGTTCAGCATGAGTTTCAGCCAAAGCAACGATTGAATCGATAATTTGTTGCATTGCAGCAACTAAAACTTCACGACCATTTTTAAGCATTAACGCATGAGACAAGTTGTTGATATCTTCAGAAGTACAGGCAAAGTGAATGAATTCACCGGCATTTTTCAATTCTTCGATATCAGCAATCTGTTCTTTCAGGAAATACTCAACTGCTTTAACGTCATGGTTTGTGGTACGTTCAATTTCTTTAATGCGGTTGGCATTTTCTTCAGAGAAGTTGGCAACAATTGCATCAAGCGCAGCATTGGTTTCTGCACTGAAAGCAGGAACTTCAGTGATTTCAGGACGGTTTGCAAGCGCTTGTAACCAGCGTACTTCAACAGTCACACGAGCGTGGATTAAACCAAACTCAGAGAGGAAAGGGCGCAAAGCATCACATTTGCTAGCGTAGCGTCCATCTAATGGAGAAAGTGCGGTTAAAGCGTTCATAGCGATTCCTTAAACTTTGGAATTAAACGTAAAGCGAATAATAAAAATTCGTTCATGATCAGGTTAAACCACCTGATACTGTAAACGGGCAAGATCTTGAATATCCTGGAGCAGCTTGCGCTTGCTAAAAATCATGCCCCATGAGCTGCCACCTAACTGACGCCATAAGTGTGCCAGTTGCAGGCCAGTAAACAGGGAAGCGCGAATTCGGTTGGTATGGGCACTATCTTTAAATGCTTCGGCATTACCCTTGACCATAATGCGGGGATTAATTTGTCCCGCAGTGTCTATATAGGTTTGGGCAAGGTTGGCAATAATGCTGGGATGTAAATAGTTATTATCGAAAAAAGACAGCTGTTTTAGAATTTTTTGTTGTGATTGTTCGATAATTTCAACAAACTTGGGATTGCTATAGACTTTTTTCTCTAACTGTAACAACGCCATGGCATAACTCATTGGTAATTTGGCGTTGGAAAATTTCGGTAAACGTGATTTAGGAGAAGGATTAAAAGGTTGGGTAATGCTGCTTTCTAATGTTTTTAAGCCAAGGGAAATATCGGCCAGTTGATTAAAGAAGTCTAGGGTTTGACAGGATTCATTGGAAGTAGGACGGATATTCAGGCTGGCTTTAATCAGTTGTTCTAAATAGAAGCTGCCATTTTCACCAATACTGTGTTGTCCTGACATGGCTGTCATATGGGTCAGCTGTGTCGACTGGAACACAGCTGCCAACGCCAAAGCACGGTTCTGACGTACATTCAAAGTCCGAGGCTGTTGAAAGGGTAACTCAGCCATGCCTATCGCTTCCTTTTTAAATAAAATCAGGTTTTGGTGCATTGGTATGATGAATCACACCGCCACCTAAACAAACTTCATCTGCGTAGAACACTACACTTTGTCCTGGAGTCACCGCACGTTGCGGTTCGTCAAATTCAACACGTACGCCATTTGGCATATCGGTATCTTGATAAATGACACAAGCCTGATCCGGCTGGCGATAACGGGTTTTAGCCGTACAGCGGAAACCTGTTACTGGAATATCCTGCTCACCCGCGACCCAGTCAATCGCTTCACTCCAAAGTATAGTACTTTGCATTAGTGGATGCTCATGACCCTGACCAATAACAAGGCGATTGTTTTCAATATCTTTATAAAGCACAAACCAGGCGCCTTCGGCTTCGCCTTTCAGACCACCTAAGCCGATACCGCCACGTTGACCGAGCGTATAGTACATTAAGCCGTGATGTTCACCAACCTCTTTGCCGGTATCCAGTAAAATTTTTCCGGGTTGGGCTGGAAGATATTGTTTTAAAAAGTCATTAAAACGGCGTTCACCAATAAAGCAGATTCCGGTGGAGTCTTTTTTCTTGGCGGTTGCCAGACCCAGTTCTTCAGCAATTTTACGCACTTGTGGCTTTTCAATTTCACCGACAGGGAACAAAGTCTTGTTAATTTCACGGCCATGTACGGCATGCAGGAAATAAGTCTGGTCTTTGTTTTGGTCAAATCCGCGTAATAAAGGTGCATATTCTTCACCACGCGAGTTGGTCATGGTTTCACCACGACGGCAGTAATGACCTGTGGCAATAAAGTCTGCACCCAAGTTCACGGCGTGATCTAAAAAGGCACGAAATTTGATTTCTTTATTACATAAAATATCCGGGTTTGGGGTGCGACCAGCCGCATATTCTGCCAGGAAGTGCTCAAACACACGATCCCAATATTCCATGGCAAAATTGGCGGTATGCAGTTTGATGCCAATTTTGTCACACACTGCTTGCGCATCGGCAAGGTCTTCCATCGCCGTACAGTATTCCGTGCCGTCATCTTCTTCCCAGTTTTTCATGAAAAGACCTTCAACCTGATAACCTTGTTGAAGAAGAAGTGCTGCAGACACAGATGAATCTACACCACCAGACATACCGACGATGACACGTTGTTGCATAGGATTAGGCATCCAAAGTTGTAAATAGGGGAGAATTTTGGTGCTCATAAACGAGCGATAAAGGATATTTTTGACCGGATAAGGCATCTTTGACGGCTTTAATCACCAAGGGACTACGTGCGCGTGCAGATTCTTCCAGTTCGTCCAATGTCATCCAGACGGCACCCACGATTCCAGTATCCAGTTTTGCATCTGTATGATGATGCAGATCTGTGGCTAAAAAGCAAAAACGGAAATAGGTACGGTCAGGGAACATTGGCGGAGTATAGGTATATATGCCAAGCAGGTCTGTAATTTCTACATCATGCCCGGTTTCTTCCATGGTTTCACGAATGGCTGCTTGTATGAGCGTTTCGCCACATTCGACATGACCTGCAGGCTGGTTAAATACGGTATGCGTTACACCTTGAGTATGTTCTTCAACAAACAGGAATTTTCCATTTTTTTCAATAACAGTAGCGACGGTAACGTGGGCAGTCCAAGCGGTCATAGAAAAGCACCATGGGATAAAAGGGGTATTCTACAAAATTTAGTGCTCTGTGGCTATGCTGATCTGAATTGAAACTTCAGTTGGTTAATTGATTTTAAATTTAGCTGCTAGTTCTTGTACTTTCTTAAGTAAGAATAAATTGCGTGATTTATTTTGAATTAAAGCCAGATATTCATTTCGAGCTTTGTCCAGTTATCCATATTCTGCATAAGTAATTAATTTAGCAAAAGGAATGCCTAAAATTATTTTGTTATTATCAAGAAAATAAATAAGTTTTTGTTTAGAATTGGTTTTTTTAAAAAAAAGATAAATATTACCATCTAAATTTTCGACTATTTCATTACTCAAGTCATTAAAATGTGTATTTTCATTTAAGCTATAAGTTGACAAAAACAACTAAACATGCGAAAAGACATTTTTGGTTAAACGATGTTTGCACATGCCACGGATTGTTACCGTCCCACTCAGCTTAGAACAGCGTGCACAACTAATTCTCCTGACCAAGC
>NZ_VOYL01000078.1:0-6962 GCF_013420295.1 Acinetobacter sp. YH01018 | reverse complement strand
CACCAGTGAGGGGTTGTCCTGACTGTAATTGTTTTAAAGCTGCTTCGAAATCAAAGTTGTTTGCCATGATGTGTCATTTCCTGTTTGATTCAGTTTATTGAAATGACACAGATTTTTGAACACTACCTCATTTGGCTTTGCACCAAATAAATATGCAGGCTATACGGATCATAGATTTATAATTGCGTGCTAGTTTATCAAATCGAGTTGCAATAGCACGGAAATGTTTTAATCTCGCAAAAGCATTTTCAACTAAATGTCTTAATTTATATAGATATTTATCAAATTCCTTATTCGATCTCTTACTGTTTGATCTCAATGGAATAATGGGAATCATATTCTTGTTCTTGGCACATATTCTAATGTGCTCAGCATCATACCCTTTGTCAGCAATGAGATAAGTTGCCTCGCCTACAATATCAATCAGTTGTTTTGCAACTTGACTGTCGTGGACGTCACCCCCAGTGATTTTAAAATCAATCGGTAATCCATTCGCGTCGGTTGCAAGATGTATTTTTGTTGTTCGTCCACCGCGTGATTGTCTAATTGCTCTTTCGAAACCATGCCGAGCTCCACTTGCATGTTGATGCACGCGTATGTAGCTTCCATCAATGAATACCCATTCCTGATCCAGAATGCCTCGTAATCTAAAAAAAATTTATCCCATAATCCCTTACTTGCCCAGCGATTAAAGCGATTGTAAGCAGTTTGCCAAGGGCAAAGTTCTTGAGGAATATCACGCCATGTCGCACCCGTACGTAGTTTCCATAAGATGGCTTCCATGATATTTCTACTGTTTTTTGAACAGTAACAACCGTGTAATCGTATAGTATCTTGAATTTGCTGCCAAATATCATCGGTGAGAAGAGTACGTGCCATTGAAAAAATATAGAAATGAAAAGAGCTTAAAGGAGGATTTTAAGTATTTAAAACCAATTCTTCAAATGAGGACACGCCCTAATATTGGGTGAAATAGATAAGGCAACATATTTTAATGTTTCAGACTATATTAAATTTTTCCATACTTGATAAATCGTCTTGATTTTTTCCCTTCATAGGAAGAAATAAAAGGTGCTGATGAAAGAAGTTCATTAATGTTATTTATCATCACGACTGTACTTTTTGTATAGCACTACGCTTAAGCTGTTCTAACTCTATAATATTTTGGTCAATCTGATGTTCCATTGCCGGTAAAATCTGCCTTAAAAACTGGCAATATGAAATAGCTTCATCCGCAGCAACCATGCCTGTTCTGACCAGCTGTTTTTGCTGTTCCAACATTTGGCTCACCTGACGTAAATCGGGCTGCTGTCCATGACTCAAAGCGTCGCTAATGGCTGCAAAATTTTTATATAGCCGGTCGCGTTGTTGAAGTAATTCTGCCTGATTGGATAGCGGAACTGTATTTGCTTGAACTGGTGTGGTAGATAGCACTTTTTTTTCAACAGTAGGTGTGGCTACAGCTGGAGTGGGTTTTGCTTTTGCTGTATCTACCGGTGGAGAGGAAAGCGGTTTAAATATATAAACTACGATGATAAGGGACAAGGTCACAATAAAACCAATGATAAGACCAAATTTTGTGCTGCGATCCATGCTGGAAATCCTATTCATGCATTTAAATGAAAACAGACCCAATCTTAAGATCAGGCCTGTACGATTTATAAATTAAACAGTTAAGGGGTAGACCAGCCCGCAGGTGCATAACCGATACGAACCCGTTGTGGGTGATTTCCAACAGGAACACTCAGTACTTTTTCACCCGTTGCGAAATCAATCACGGTAACCACATCAGCCGCACTTTCAGAAATTACACAGCTTTTACCATCTGGACTTTGTGTTGCCCAATAAGGCTTGCCTGCAGGAATTAGCTTGCCCGCTTTCAGGGTTGAACGGTCGACAATCGTTGCATAGTCATCCATGGTGCCGGCGACACACAGTTTTTCACCATCGCCACTAATCGACAATCCATGATGACGCGAGTCGTTTACATATTTGGTTCGGTCAGAAGGAATTGTCGAGCTGCCCGGTAATTGACCAATGCGAGTAACTTTATTCTGATTCAGGTCATATTCGATCAAGCCATTAAAAAATGAAATCTGGGCATAAATTTTACTTTCATCATTACTCAGGACAATCGGACGTACCGCATTGGACAGATCTTTACGGCCAACTGCATCCAGCACCGGACGGAAATCGATGGTCTTGAGGACTTTAAAAGTATTGGCATCGGCAATGGTGAGGAGTCGCTTCCCCTTGGTGAAATCTTGCCATGCGGCATCCATAGATGTTTCCACATTACCAATGGCTGAGTTTAGAATTTTTGTGCCACCGTTAAAGAAAATATTTTCATGCGGTTTGTCGCCAGTTGCAAAGCGTCCCAATTCTTTACCGGTATTGATATCCAGCACCTGAACCACATTGCCTGAAGATGCCGATACCGCTAAGCGCTGACCATCAGGAGAAACTGCCATATGATCGGAACGGAAGCCTTCTACAGGTGTACGCCAGTTGATTTTACCCGTCGCAATATTAATCGACACCACATCGGCAAAACTTGGGCGTGATGCCACCACAGATTTGCCATCTGGTGTGGAATACATGTCATCCACCAGCTGATCATGACCTTCTCCAGCGGTGGACTGAATGTAAGTATAGGCAATCAGTTTAATTGGATTGAGGTGGATTTCCGTCAAACGCTCTTTGCGATCAGGAACCATGTTGATCACACCGATTTTACCAAAATCACCCGATGGACGAATGACGGTTACCGTTCCATCCCAGTTATTGCCCACAAAAAATACCTGTTGGCTATTCGCCGGGGCAGGCATTGAAGATGTCGTGGCATGGCTATTCAGGGATGTGAATGCGATTGCTGCAAATAACGCATTTACACTCCATTTGAGGAAAAGATTTTTGTTTTTCATCTCATTATTCTCCGATTCAGCTCCATGAAATCGATTTTTTATTTGAATTTTCTCATTGCTGTCGAATACTCCTGTATTCGCTGAAGCATAGAATAAAGAATTCAACCATCAAATCTTGGATAATCCGATAAAAACACGCGCTAAAAATGACCTGAATAAGTCTTTTATTTTATAAATATTTGAATAATCAATTTATTATGAGGACAGAGCAGATTGTTTTTCCGACGGATTGCCGAACCCTATTTTAGCTTTTAGCCACATCTCTGATGGAGGTACGGAAAAATTGCAAAACACTACATGATCTTTTATACAGAAGTCGTACTATAAAAATGATTTTGTTGAGTTTCCAATATTATGTCTCAGATAGATATGCTTGTTGCCTTAGCCGACATTGAAGTGAATCGGGCTGAACTGCTGTCTATTCAGCAGAATGATTTGGTCCCTTTGCTGCAGGATCAATATCGTCTGAATCATTATGCCGATTCAGTCATTCAGGCTCAGTCGGTATTATTAAACGGTGTCGATCCACATCTGACCCAGCAATTAAGCAGCACCATAGAACAGCTGATTCAGGCATTGGCCGATTCAAAAAAATATCTGACCCGCCGCAAGTTTAATGTCTTGCAAAAGTGGTTGGGGATTGATCTGGAATATGGTTCCGGGCAGGTCGAGTATTATAAAAACCTGGACCAATTGCTTCATCGGGCCAATCAATTAAGTCAAAAATTGCAGATTGAAATACAAAAGTCTCAGGCACGTTTTCAGCAGTTACTCGGGCATCGTGAGCAAATGGCAAAATACATTCGGGCAGCGCAAGAGTTTTTGCTGGAATATCCAAATTTCGTCAAGAATGTACATCCTCTGGATAACTTTTCTGAAAGGTTATCGAAAAAAATCAATTCATTACAAACTTTACAAGCTAGTAATGATATTGCAATTACACAGATGCAATTATCGCAGCAGCTTTCTTTTACTTTGCTGGACCGTTTTAAAGAAGCGCAGCAAGTACTGATTCCTGCCTGGCAATATCATGTTAAACAAAGTCACCAGAACAGTTCGGGCATTGAACTGGACAAGCTGGAGCATAGCAGAGAGAAATTAATTCATATTTTAAGAAAATCACTCGAGAAACCCATACATTGAACATACTATTCAGGTGAAGCATGACCGATTTTGAATCTAAAGATTTACCCGCTGAAGTCACTCAAGATCTTGTTCAGCAAAAGTTCCAGCAACTGAATTTACAGGAAATTGGTTTGCAGGATTCAGATTTTAATGAAGTGATGAATGCACATCAGGAACTGGCTGAAATGAGCCATAATGCAGTTGCGGAATATGGGAAAAATATTGCAACAAAAACGTCGGGTTATACCGATGAACTGCTGAATCTGGTACAAAATAAAGACCTGGACACGACCGGTCAAAAGTTAAATCAGGTGGTGCAGGTTGCCCAGCAGTTGAATAGCAGCAGTATTTTGAACAAGAAACAAAGTACGGGTTTTTTAGGTGGCCTGATCAGTAAAATGAAAGGTGCCAAGCAAAGTTTTGATCAGCATTTTAATAGCACCCAAGAACAGATTGATGTGCTGGTCAAGGAAATTGAAACGTCCCAATCGGGCTTGAAAACCCGAGTGGACACTTTGGATAAAATGTTTCAGGGGGTGCAGGAGGAATACCGACAGCTGGGTATCTATATTGCAGCGGGGAAATTAAAAGAGCAGGAGATTCAGCAGAAAATTGCACATTTAACGGCCCAAGCCCAAGATCAGCCTACGGTGCAAAAGATCTATGATCTAAATCATCTGGCCAATAATCTGGAAAAACGGGTCAGTGATTTACAGATTTTGCAGCAGTCTGCCATGCAAACCTTGCCGATGATCCGGATTATCCAGTCCAATAACCTGATGCTGGTCGATAAGTTTTATGCCATTAAAAACATTACCTTACCGGCATGGAAAAACCAGATCAGCTTGGCTATTTCCCTGCATGAACAGAAAAACAGTGTCCAGCTGGCGAATAGTATAGATGATGCCACCAATGACCTGTTACGCCGTAATGCCGACTTGCTGCATCAAAATTCGGTGGCTACGGCCAAAGCCAACCAGCGCTCAGTGATTGATATCGAAACGCTTGAACATGTGCAGAATACCCTCATTAAAACAGTGAATGACGTGATTCAGGTACAAAAAGAGGGGCTGCAAAAACGTGCTGAAGCGACAACGCGTTTACGTGCCTTGCAGGAAAATCTGAATCATCTGGTGATAGAATCTAGTAGCAGTGGAATGAATAAATCTTAACTATTCGTTTAAGTTCATTGCCAGCACTTTAGGAGAAAGCGTTTGCCTCCCTTGGATGAATATGCTGTGAATTCGCAACAGATCGAAAATGGTGTGGTGATGCTGAAGAAGCGTCAACGCAATGTGATGTTATGGGCGATCACCAGCAGCACCATTTTCCTTGCTTCAGTGGTGGCTTTTTTTCTACAGCATGATTTTGTCTATAGTTTTTTCGGTATTACGACGGAACTGAAACAATTGCATATACCGCTCAGTGTAGATGCAAACCTTACTGAACTTGGTCAGCATCGTGATTATTTTAGCAACCTGTTGTCATGGTTTGGCTGGCTGATTCTAAAGCTGTTTGTTTCTTTTATGGGCGCATTTTTTGTCATTCATTTTCTAAAAAAAATCCGCTTTTTCTATGTCCGTTTTCAGTCTTTTATTTTGAAGTTTGTGGGCTGGATCATTGCTTTTATTATGCTGTGGTCAGGTCTGACCTATCTGCAATATGATTTAAATAATAAAGAGAATGATGCCTATAGGGAAGCGATTCACTATGAGAAAAATATTCAGCAAAGCGAGCTGGCACAATATTTACAGCGTAGCGAAGTCGATGAGCCAGTCAAAGCTTATCTGCTGGCCCAGACAGCATTACTACATCAACCGATAGATAAGGATGCGGCTATTCCACAAGTTCTAGCTTTAGTGAAAGCGGAAAAAACAGATCCTGATTTTTTTGAATATGGTTTTAAACCCGAACAGCTTTGGACCATGCAACACCAGCTTTATGGTCAGAGTTTAACGCCAATGGCAAAGATTGTTTCCAGACAGGTAGCTCAGGCAGAGCAAATGAGTTCAGTGGTACAAATTTTGATTATTGCTGCTGCCATACTGTTCGGAATTTTAAGTGCAATTCTACTGCTGCTGTCGCAGCATTTAAAAAGGCGGATCTTCAGAGTTGAGCAGCGTATGCAGCTTAAATGATGCATTTCAAAAGCCCTGAAATGGGCTTTTATTATTTTTTGATGCCTTTTTCAGTGAGATGATTCAGGCAATGCTGAAGGGCGGGATACACCAAAACAGGGTAAAACTTATTTAATTTAATATTCCGATTGTAATTATAAAAACAAACTGTTTTACCTATTTAAATATTTACCTTACTATAGCTTTATTAAATAAGCATTTACTCCCTTGGAGACGTTAGCCATGTTAGACCAAAATACTTCAGCTCAATTAAAAACTTTATTGGAACGTCTGGAAGGCCCGATTGAACTGGTCGCGACTTTGGATGCTTCAGATAAGTCTGACAAGATTAAAGAACTGGTGACTGAAGTTGCAGCGTTATCTGATTTAGTCACTGCACGCTTCGACGGTACAAATAGCCGTGCACCTAGCTTCGGTATTGCAAAAGCAGGGGAAGAACCGCGTATCTTCTTTGCCGGCTTGCCGATGGGACATGAATTTACTTCCCTCATTCTGGCCTTGTTACAGGTGTCGGGTTATGCCCCGAAAGTGTCGGATGAAGTCCTGGCACAGATCAAGGGTTTAAATTTAACAGCTGATTTTGAAGTGTTTGTCTCGCTCAGCTGCCATAACTGTCCTGATGTGGTACAGGCTCTAAACCTGATCGCCATCTATAACCCGGGCACCACGGCCACCATGATTGACGGTGCATTTTTCCAAGATGAAGTGGAACAGCGCAAGATCATGGCAGTACCTATGGTGTTCCAGGACAACGCCCACATCGGTCAGGGCCGTA
>NZ_VOYL01000077.1:0-7429 GCF_013420295.1 Acinetobacter sp. YH01018 | reverse complement strand
CTTGGTCAGGAGAATTAGTTGTGCACGCTGTTCTAAGCTGAGTGGGACGGTAACAATCCGTGGCATGTGCAAACATCGTTTAACCAAAAATGTCTTTTCGCATGTTTAGTTGTTTTTGTCAACTTATCATTTCATTTATGGAGCTAGATAACCGGTAATTGTTCTATTCTTGCAACATATCGTTTTATCTATATCGGTGAATTAAAATAAGAAAGGTATAAACTAATAATCATTCCAATGCGAGATAACAAGACATGAATTTTAAAGCACTAACTTTAGGTCTGGCGGTTGCATCAGTGGCAACTTTTACTATGGCAAAACCGGTTGCCTATCAGATTGATCCAACCCACACAGCAACTGTTTTTTCCTGGAGTCACTTTGGTTTCTCTACGCCTTCTGCAAACTTTAGCGACATTCAAGGTACAATTAACGTCGATAATGCAAAACCTGCAAATTCATCTGTGAATGTGACTATTCCTTTATCGAGTTTAAATACCAACGTAAAAGCATTGGATGAGCATTTAAAAACAGCAGATTTTTTTGATGCAGCGAAGTATCCAAACATCACATTTAAAAGTACTAAAGTTCAGGCATTAGGTAAAAACAAATACAAAATCACTGGTAACCTTACAGTGAAAGATGTGACTAAACCTGTAGTTTTAGATGCAGTGTTAAATAAACAAGGTGTACATCCAATGACTAAAGCAGAGGCTATTGGTTTCAATGCCACGACTTCATTCAACCGGTCAGCATTTGGCGTAGGGGCTTATGTACCAAATGTGGGCGATAAAATCACGGTAAACATTACCACTGAAGCTTCTGTTCCTGCGAAAAAATAAGCCTGAATTGGCTAATAAAAAAAGCACCCTTGAGAGGGTGCTTTTTTATTGGTTGAAATTTTACTTTAAATTGCTGAAATCTGTTTGAGATATGCCTGCAATACAGCCTGTGCCTGCAATGCTAATGCAGTGGCATAGCGTTGATTGTCGGCTCGCAAAGCCGGAATATTAACGTTAGCTTTTCTTAATTCGCAGGTATGGCCAATCAGCCATTTTTCCAGACTTTCTGGGGCCACTTCAAGATGAAATTGTAAGGCCAGAATATTTTTCCCCACAGAAAATGCCTGATGAAGATAAATCTCTGAACCTGCTAATAATGTAGCCTGTTCAGGCAAATCGAAGGTATCGCCATGCCAGTGTAATACAGCAGTTCCAGTTAATGGCTTAAGCAGATTATTTGCACAATCTGTAATACTGAGTTGGCTCCAGCCAATTTCCTTTTGATGTCCTGCATACACTTTGGCACCCAGGGCATGAGCAATCAGTTGAGCACCTAGACAGATGCCTAAAGTTGGCAAGTTTTCTTTTAGGCGAACTTTAAGTAAGTCTATTTCTTGTTGTAAGAAAGGGTAGTCATCTGTTTCATACACGCCAATCGGTCCACCTAAAATAATGGTGAGACCTTTATGCTGAAATGCTTTGGTTAAATCATCTACACCGGCTTCAAAATAACGTACCCGAAAACCGAGTTGATAAAAGACATCTTCAAATGCCCCCAGGTCTTCAAAGGCAAGATGTTGAATGGCATAAATGGTGTCGGGAAAGTCTGAAGGAATAGTTATCATGCTTTTGTTTTCATGGAGAAGGAATCATAGCAATTTAGCCTGAATAGTCAGAAAAATGAAGATTTCTCTGTTGATCGTTTGCAATTTAAAGCAAAAAAGCGAACCGAAGTTCGCTTTTGAGATACTTGATACAACGTTCTGTTTAGAAGAAGCCCATTGGCTTGGTAGCATAGCTCACCAGCAAGTTTTTGGTTTGCTGGTAATGATCAAGCATCATCTTGTGGTTTTCACGTCCAATACCTGATTTTTTATAACCACCGAATGCAGCATGTGCAGGGTAGATATGATAACAGTTGGTCCATACACGACCTGCTTCAATCGCACGGCCTGCACGATATGACGTATGCGCTGAACGTGACCAGACACCAGCACCTAAACCATAAATGGTATCGTTGGCAATTTTGATGGCATCATCAAAATCTTTAAAGGTGGTCACTGCGAGTACTGGTCCAAAAATTTCTTCCTGGAACGTTCTCATGTTATTGGTGCCTTTGAAAATGGTCGGTTCAATGTAGAAACCTTGGCCAACTTCATGACGTGCTTCACCACCCGTCAATAGTTCAGCACCTTCTCCACGGCCGGTTGCGATACATCCCAAAATCTTGTCTTGCTGTTCTTGAGAAGCCTGTGCACCAATCATGGTCTCAGTATCCAGTGGATGACCGGTTTTAATGCGTTTCACACGTTCTACTGCAAGTTCCAGGAACTGGTCAGCAATACTTTCCTGAACCAAAGCACGTGATGGACAGGTACAGATTTCCCCTTGGTTTAGGGCAAACATGGTAAAGCCTTCCAGTGCTTTTTCTAGGTAGTCATCTTGTTGCGCCATGACATCTTCAAAGAAAATGTTTGGTGATTTACCACCTAGCTCTAAGGTTACCGGAATAATATTTTCGGTGGCATATTGCATGATCTGCTGACCGACAGCTGTTGAGCCAGTAAATGCAATTTTGGCAATACGTGGGTTGGTAGCTAATGGGCGGCCTACTTCAACGCCATAACCATTTACAATGTTTAATACACCTGCAGGCAACAGGTCCTGAATCAGTTCAACCAGTACCAGAATACTGACCGGTGTTTGTTCAGCCGGTTTTAAAACAATACAGTTACCTGCAGCCAGAGCCGGTGCCAGTTTCCAGGTTGCCATTAAAATCGGGAAGTTCCACGGAATGATTTGTCCGACTACACCTAAAGGTTCATGAAAATGGTAGGCAATAGTATCTTCATCGATTTCTGAAATGCCACCTTCTTGTGCACGGATACAGCCGGCAAAATAGCGGAAATGATCAATCGCCAAAGGAATATCGGCAGCCAGGGTTTCACGAATCGGCTTACCATTATCCCAAGTTTCAGCAACTGCCAAAAGTTCCAGATTGGCTTCTAAACGGTCGGCAATTTTTAACAGGATATTGGAACGGGTCGTTGGCGATGACTTGTTCCATTGTGCTTTGGCTTTATGTGCAGCATCAAGAGCAAGCTCAATATCTTCAACGCTAGAACGCGGAACTTTGGTGAAAGCTTTACCATCTACAGGTGAAATATTGTCAAAGTATTCTCCTTTGACAGGCGCTACCCATTGTCCACCAATAAAGTTTTCATATTGGGCTTTAAACTGAACTTTTGAACCAGGTTGATTAGGATCGACGTAACGCATATGTATTTCCTTTGCTTATTTTAGTGTCTTAAAACCGTATCTACAGCTTTGGTATATAAGGTACTTGTGTACATTATATGATTAGCATAACCTGAATAAGGTTGGAGAAAGGTTGGATACAAGAAGGTTTACAATCTTTTCAATCCAGCATAAAAAATAGCGATTACAGTGGATGTAAATCATGAATTGTTGTGAGAATAAGGAATGATGACAAAACAAAATTTGATGCAAAAAAGGCATAAAATTGATCAGTTTAGGCAAAGTAGCAGTTTATCTGCCTTACATGCAGAACAACTGGGTCAAAGTATTGCGAGTTCCTGGCAACGTTCATCCTCGGCCGAAATTCCCAAGGATCGCTTGGCTGCCCCACTGGTTCACTTACAAAAAGAAACCTATCCTTCGGCTTTGGCAAATGCCTTGCAACATTGCGCACAGGATTTAAAGCATATTGCCGAACAGTCTTCGATGGTAATTGCAGTCGGCGATATCGGTAGCACCATTATCTGGTCAGCCTCCAGTCCACAAATGCAGCGTGCAGCAGAAAGTGTGCATTTTATTGAAGGCGGGCAATGGCGCGAGGAACTGGTTGGAACCAATGCCTTGGCACTGTCGTTAAAAACCCAGCAATCGAGTTGTGTGTTTTCCAATGAACATTATATGCCTTCCATTCATGATTGGGTCTGTTATGCTGCCCCGATTATTGATCCTTATTCCAAGCAGGTGTTAGGGGTGATTGACCTGTCGACCACCTGGCAAAAGCATAACAGTTTGGGACTACTTGCAGCGGAACGCTGTGCTTCGATTATTCAATCGGCTTTGCTGGAATACCAAAAGCAGCGTCTGTTTATCCGGGCTTTTTCCGTGCCTCAGGTTTTGTTTAATGGCAAGGTACTGGTTCTGACCCCCCGCCAAATTGAAATTTTGACCATCCTGGCATTATGTCCGCAAGGTTTAAGTCTGGATACTCTGCATCAGGCTTTATACGGAGAACGAAAAGTCAGTATAGGTACCTTAAAGGCGGAAATGTCGCAGTTGCGTGATGTACTGGGCGGTATGCTGGGTTCCAGACCTTATCGTTTATTGGCACATGTAGAGGCTGACTTTTTATTGACAGAACAGTCTTTGGATGCCGGCTATATCGATTCGGCCTTAAAACTGTGTACTGGCGTATTTCTAGCCAAAACCGAAAGTCCTTTTTTATGTGCCTGGCGCGATTGTCTGGAATCCCGTTTAAGTGATGCCATTTTTAAAGCCAATGAAACCGATGTGCTGCTAAAACATGTGGCTCGATTCCCTGAGGCGATTGATGCGGTGGAGCGCCTGATTGAGCTCATGCCCAAAACGCACCCTGTGCATCAAACCCTGCTGAAATATAAGGATGCCTGAGAGCTGTAAGATATATTTACAGCCCTTTAATTTCTAGCCATTCAAACAGCCGCAGATAGACATTCTGGCGTACCGATTTTTCCGACAAGACCAGATCATGTAAGCCATTCTTGATTTTAGCAATGGTGACATCACCTTTGATTTTTCTGGCATATTTGTCGATATGTTTGACATCTAGAATCACGTCACTGCTTTGCGCATATTGATGCCATTTTTTTGGATTTTTGCTTTGATCTGAATGCATTACCAACGCGGGTACCGTTAAGCTGACTCCCTGATGGATTTCTTTCTGTGCTTCAAAAATGGCCCGAACAAAACTCAAGCGAACCAGAGGGTAAGACTGCGGTTTCCAGTCCAGATTAAAGTCCCATTCGCCATGCAGATTTTTATGCAGACTGGGAACATACCATTTGTTCAGCTCACTGGGAAATTTTAAATCCGGGCAAACCTTACCCACCCGGCTTAAATTGGGAATGCCCAATTTTTTCTTGATCGGGTTCATATTGAAATCATAAAACGGACTATTGACCCACAGTGCCTTAATTAAAGGATGCTCTGGATGATGTGCCGCATACAGTGTGGTGGTTAAGCCACCGGTAGAATGGCCACTAAGTAAAATGGCATCATGGCCTTCTGCGCCTATAATGTTTAAGGCTTCGGTAATTTCAGCATCGTATTCGGCAATTTCACGCACATTATAATATTTTTGATGCGGCAGAATGGAGCGGCCATATTTACGTAAATCGAGTGCATAAAAGTCAAAACCATGCTGGTTAAACTGTTCTGCCATTTCCGTCTGGAAGAAATAATCAATAAAGCCATGAATATATAACACAGCTTTGGATGTGGTTTGGTCGGCTTTTTTTCTGACTAAGGTCGCTGTAACCTGACCTTCGTAATCATCCGGGAAATTTAAAGTGGCCTGTTCATAACCTGGGCCTAAGATATCGCGTTGATAAAGTGGGGCGGTGTTGCCATTGCTCATTTTTATACTCATAGAGAAGAATTTGTTTTCTCTTATCCTTCATGATGAGTGCTAATTTGTCAAATTGAATTATTTTTATAAAAAAAAGCAACCACAGTTCTTATCCTGTCATCAAGGACACAGGATCAGCCAGGAAAAGGGAAATGGTTTCTTTTCTTGGCGCACTTCTTGACGAAGTGCGAACATGGGTTGCTAAAAGTGTAAGTCAAAGAATTGGATAGAAGACTTACAGGGAGGTATTACATTGCTGCTTTAAAATCGACTACCGATGCATTAGGTTTCAATGCTGACTTAAAGATATCGACCACTTGAGCATGGCTAGCCTTACGTGGGTTGGTGAGCATGCAGGCATCTTTTTGCGCATTTTCTGCCATGATAGCAAGATCAGCTTCTTTGACACCCAGTTCAGCCAAACCAGATGGAATACCAATAGAAGCAGAAAGTTGACGAATGGCATTGATGGCTTCAAATGCAGCTTCAGTTACCGTCAGGCCTTCAGTGTTGACTCCCATTAACTGTGCAATTTTCGCATAGCGATCCGGGCAGGCGATCAGGTTAAATTCAGATACATGCGGAAGCAGAATGGCATTACAAACGCCGTGTGGCAGATTGTAGAAACCGCCCAGCTGATGCGCCATGGCATGAACATAACCTAAAGATGCATTGTTAAAAGCCATACCTGCAAGATACTGTGCATAGCTCATGGCATCACGTGCTTCCAGGTTTTCACCATTGGCAACAGCCGGGCTAAGCCATTCGCTAATCATGGTAATGGCTTTTTCGGCACAAGCATCGGTAATTGGATTGGCTGCAGTTGATACATAGGCTTCAACAGCGTGAGTCAATGCATCCATACCGGTTGCCGCAGTTAAGCTGGCTGGTTTGGCAATCATCAGTTTAGGATCGTCGATGGCAATCAGCGGGGTACAGCGCCAGTCAACAATAGCCATTTTTACATGGGTATCGGTATTGGTAATAATACAGAAACGGGTCATTTCTGAAGCCGTACCTGCCGTGGTATTGATCGCAATTAGCGGTGTCATCGGTACAGTGCTTTTATCGATCCCTTCGTAGTCACGAATATGACCGCCACCCGCTGTCACTAGGCCGATACCTTTAGCACAGTCATGTGATGAACCACCGCCTAAAGAAACAATAAAATCACAACCCTGTTCATTATAGGCTTGAACGCCGTTATGTACGTTAATGTCGGTTGGGTTCGGTTCTGCACCCGGAAAAATATGACTGTCAACGCCAGCATCTTTTAAATAGTTTGAAATAGTATCTGCGACACCAAATTTGAATAAACCTGCATCAGTCACAATCAATGCCTTCTTGGCACCTAGATTTTGCGCTTTTGTTCCAATTTCTTTGGCACAGCCTGGGCCGAAAAGTGAAACACAGGGAATATAAAAACCGTTGGTTTGATCTGCAATATTTTTAAAAGCCATGGTGCGATTCCTTCTACCATTCATTATATTATCGGTGACTCTCACCGTAATTGGAGTATCGAATGAAGCTGAAAAAAATCCTACCTACCAAATACCTACCATTTTAAGTTTTTGAATTTTATAATTTTTTATTAAATATTGCCCGATTGTCTATTTTTGATGCATCGTTTACTCATATCTAGGCTATCTTGCAAACCATGTATAAGAGCCTATCCAGTATTAATTTCATTCTTTTTTAGCACTTAAAAAAAGAATTTGTTAAAATTATTCAATGAGAAAACCATATCCCAGCGACATTAGTCGAGAAGCCTTTAAAGAAATTGAACCGT
>NZ_VOYL01000076.1:0-7609 GCF_013420295.1 Acinetobacter sp. YH01018 | reverse complement strand
CTTGGTTAGAAAAATGCAGAAGGCTCTGGAAAAACTGTGAAAAGCACCTAAATACGAGCCTTCAGTTCATTAATTTAGCCTTTTTAAGGCTACTTTTGCATAGAAAATATTCTGGATAGGTTCTAAGAGTTTTTTATAAATATCCTCTGCACTCAGATGGTGAGGACTTGAGTTTTCTAATATTTCTAAAATTTTTATTCGCGGAAGAGTGACTTTTAGTCCTGCTTTTCTCAGGTCTTGATTGCTAATCGCCATATATAATCCGTATTTGATAAGGATAGGGAGGAATGTAAATTTTGAGGAAGAACTTTTAAACTCATAAGCTATGTTATAACATAACAATATTAATGGTAAACTTATTAAAATTGCCAAGACGACATTTAGAGTTGCGAGATTGTAATAACTGAATATGAAGCATTTTTTAATTATAGGGTTACTTTTTTGTCTTTCAGCATGTAGTCAAAAACAAACAGGGCAATTGATTTACTCATCGAATGCCTCGGGGAAATATGCCACAAAAAAACATAAATCTGTACTATCAAATCGATTATTCAAGAAAATTGCACCAATTTCTTATCAGCATTGGCTATCTCAGCCTTTAAATAAAGATCAAGTTCTTCGTTATAAAGAGTTTTTAAAAAATAATAACTTACACAGTGTCATACCTGAGTTTGAGTTATTTCAAACTGCGAGAGATTGGCAAAATTGCAATGCATCCGAATATGAAATTCCATCTCAAGAAATTTGGAGCAATATTATTCCGACCTTAAAAATTTTGAAGGAATTGGTTGATGTCAAAGTGATTGATGATTTTACAGTCACTTCTGTCTACCGTAACTCTGCCTTAAACCGTTGTGCGAGTGGTGCTGATTCTTCAAGGCATGTTTTTAATGCAGCACTCGATTTTCGAATTGGTTCTGAACAACCCACGCCAGAAGAATCTGGAGTGATTCAGCAAACAAAAACTAAATTGTGTCAATTTTGGGTCGAAAAGGGAGTCACTTTAAATATGGGACTTGGTATTTATACTTCTGGGCAAATTCATATTGATAGTGCTGGATATCGTACATGGGGACCAGATCATAAAAGTACCTCATCACCTTGTATCACTCAGCTTTTGTCCAATCAGAATAATAAAGGAACACGAGATGAATGAATTAAAACTCAGTGTTGTGCAGCAAAGAGTGTTAACAATTTTGCAGAATGAGCAGAAGGCAATGAGCGCCTATGCTTTATTAGAAAAGGCAAAATCTTTCGGATTGCAATCTCCAGTACAGATTTATCGTATTCTAAAAAAATTATCAGGCTATGGACTGATACTTAAACTCGATACATTGAACAAATATTTAGCGTATGAATTGAGGAAGAAGCAAAGCTATTTGCTCGTCACGATTTGTACAGAATGTCAGGCAGTACAAATCGTTGATTCACCTCAGTTTGCTCACGCCATCGAACAGTCAATTTTCCCTCAAAATTTTAACTCTAAACATCATTATTTAGAGCTCGCAGGTCAATGTGCTTTATGTTTTTCCAAACATAACAGCCCTTTATTAACATAAAAGTGAGAAAGTCAATGGATCATCCTTTAGCCATCCCAGCAAAATTACCTGTAACTGTGCTGTCAGGATTCCTCGGTGCAGGTAAAACGACATTACTCAACCATATTTTAAATAACCGTGAAGGCCGTCGTATTGCTGTCATTGTCAATGATATGTCGGAGGTGAATATTGATGCTGCTTTAGTACGAGAGGGCGGTGCAGAACTTTCTCGTACAGATGAAAAGCTGGTCGAGATGAGCAATGGCTGCATTTGCTGTACGTTGCGTGAAGATTTATTGGTTGAGGTTCGTCGCCTTGCACAAGAGCATCGTTTTGATCAATTGGTCATTGAGTCAACAGGAATTTCTGAGCCATTACCTGTAGCAGAAACCTTTACTTTTGAAGATGAAAATGGTGTGTCACTGAATGAGTTTGCGCGACTTGATACCATGGTGACGGTTGTAGATGCCTTTAATTTTTTAAAAGATTACAGCTCGTATGATAGTCTGCAACAACGTGGAGAATCATTGGGTGAACAAGATGAGCGTACAGTCGTTGACTTGCTGATTGATCAAATTGAATTTTGTGATGTCATCATCTTAAATAAAGTGGATCTGATCAATGAAGAAGAAAAGCAACGTTTATTTGCAATTTTAAATAAGCTCAATCCACGCGCAAAAATTGAAATTTCTGAATTTGGTCAAGTCGATTTAGATAAGCTTTTAAACACGGGACTTTTTGATTTTAATGAAGCTTCTCAAGCTTCAGGCTGGCTGAAAGAATTGCGTGGTGAACACACGCCTGAAACAGAAGAATATGGAATTAAAAGTTTTGTATATCGTGCCAGACGTCCATTTCATCCACAACGCTTTTATGATTTTATCAATTCAGAATGGCAAGGTGTAGTCCGTTCTAAAGGCTTTTTCTGGCTGGCATCAAACCCTGAATTTGCTGCTTCTTGGTCACAAGCGGGTGCGATGGCTAGACATGGTGTTGCAGGCTATTGGTGGGCAACGGTTCCTGACGAGCATTGGCCAGAGGATCAGCAAAGCCGTGATGAAATCATCAAAAATTGGGATGAGCGTACTGGCGATGCACGACAGGAAATTGTACTGATTGGGATGGATATGGATGAGCATAGTTTAATCCAACAGTTTGACCAATGTTTACTGACGGATGAGGAAATGGCTGGGGGACCTGAGCAGTGGAAGCTGATGCTTAACCCATTTCCCGATTGGGAAAATTTAGGCCAATCTTTAGATCATTGATTTGAATGTGTAACTGACTCTTTTGTTTGAATAAGTGAGCAAAAGAGTTTGTTATCTAAAATATGAAATATTTTGAGGATGTCTCTGGTTTTAGTCTAAGTCTTTATCACTCTGACAGTACAAGTCATATAGGGTCTGCATGATTTTTAATATTCGTATATCACTTAATTGATAAAAAATCTGCTTACCTTCACGACGTGTTGATACTATTTTACTTTTTCTCAGTACAGTCAGTTGTTGTGACAAGGTCGGCTGGTAAACCCCAGCAGATATTTCAATTTTTTGAACATTCAATTCACCATCAACTAAGACACATAAAATTTTAAGACGATCAGGATTGGATAAGACTTTTAAGCAATCAGTCACAAGATTGACTTTGGAAAAGTCTATTTTTAATTCATTGTTATTCATAAATTTATCCTAAAATTCACCTTATTCTATAAAAAAGTAAAGTAACACTTGAATATAGTATATAATTATATATTATTAATAAATATATTGTTTGGTGTGTTTTGTATGTTATGCATGACGATCTAATTTCCTTTACTGGTGGATTGTCGAGATGCGAAACCAGCGTGATTCAGGACTGAGTATGCCAAAGCTGATCCTACCTTTCATTCAGATCAATATGAAAGGTGGACAGTTCCCAATGCCAGAAGAGAATGGGGTTTCTTATTTAAAACTTCCACTCAATTACTTTAAATAGGCATTTTTTCAAGATTAAACAAAAAGGTTTGTCGTTGTTTAATTGCTTTAGTAAATAGAGGAACAGTGGCTATGTGGGTATTGATACTTGAAGGGCTGGCCATCGGCGGGTTATTGGGTTTAACCGGTGCTGGTGGTGGTATTCTGGCTGTACCGGCACTGATGGCGAGTCAGGGTTGGACTGTTGCACAGGCTGCACCTGTAGGCTTGCTTGCAGTCACTTTGTCTGCATTCGTTGGAACGTTCGAAGGTTTATTCAAGCGTATTGTACGTTATCGTGCTGCACTCTGGATCGCCTTAATCAGTATTCCTTCAGCCCGTTATGGCGTGCATTTAGCCGATATAGTTTCTCCAGTCTGGTTGACGCTGGCTTTCAGCCTAGTGATGCTGATTGTGGCTTACCGGATATTCTTTAACAAAGTCAATGACTATGAAAATCCACCGTGTAAAGTCAATCAAACGACCGGTCGCCTGATCTGGAATTTGAAAACTGCCTCGTTCCTCGCCGGTATTGGTGTAGTTGCTGGTTTATTAACTGGCCTGCTTGGGGTTGGTGGTGGTTTTGTAATTGTTCCAGCGCTGCGTAAATTCACAGACCTCGATATGCGTAGTATCGTTGCGACTTCCCTGATGATTATCTTCCTGATTGGCAGTGTCAGTATTTCTGCCCACGTTCTGGATGGCTTTCAATATCCTGTTTCGGTTACGCTGACTTTTGTTCTGGCTTGTATCATTGGGATGCTCATTGGGCGTAGTTTGATACCTTTGATAAAGAGTAATCAAATCCAAAAGGTTTTTGCCACGACCGTGATTGGGGTGGCAATCTATTTAATCTATTCAGCACTCATAGGCTAGTCCTGTGCATTGTATGGATAAAGAATGCATGAGTTGATGTATGACTACATGATCTGTCATCTGAATGAATATCAAACAGGTGTAGAGTCTAAAATGAATTTAGCAAATGGGCTGTTTGCAATAGTGTGATCGTTGTAACAGTGCTGGAATGAGAGTTTATAACAAAGTGCTTTTAAGTTGCTGATCTGGCATTTATAACAGATGAGGCTGATTTTGATGAGTGAGGAAGAGTAGAAATGATGAAAACGGCAGAGCAAATGATCCTGAATGCGAAAAGACGGATTCAGGAAGTGAGTGTAGATGACTTACTTGAAGCCATGAAAAATCATAAAACCATTCTGATTGATGTTCGGGAACCGGATGAATTTCAGGCGGCAGCGATAGACCGTGCAGTGAACTATCCTCGTGGTGTTTTAGAAATGAGGATTCACCAGCATCCTTTGGCGAGCCATCATTGCGATACCCTACAGGCACTGGAACATCTTAAAGATCAGCCGATCTATTTGATCTGTGGTACAGGCGGCCGTTCGGCACTGGCTACAGATACTTTGCAGAATATGGGTTTTACTCAGGTTAAATCCGTTCAAGGGGGATTTCAAGCATGGCTAGAGCAGGGCTATCCGGTACAAAAATAATCTATTGAATAAGCAAAACCTTATTGTTGATTGTTTAGTTTGAGAGAAAGTCATGAAATACAAAGAATTAACCCAGAATATTTCAGGTAATTTAAGAACGCTCAGTCAGGATTCACCTGATTTAATGAAAAGTTTCAATCAATTATCCCAGATCGCAATGCATGATGGTGTGATTGATCCCAAAACCAAGGAATTGATTGCATTGGCGATTGGTGTGGCTGCACGTTGTGATGGTTGTATCGGTTTTCATGTCAGAACCCTGGTCAAAATGGGCATGACCCTGCAGGAGCTGGAGGAAGTTCTGGGTGTTGCGGTGTATATGGGCGGTGGACCTTCATTGATGTATGCTGCAAATGCCCTGGAAGCATTTAAAGAGTTTTCCAACTGATTGGATAGTGGCGTAAATGGAGGGATGAAATGAGTCAGCACTGGAATGAATTGTATACCCAGACGCAGGACCTATACGGCACAGCAGCAAACCTGTTTATCCAGGAAATTGCGCGGAAAATCCGGATTGAAGGTAAAACACTGGCAATTGCTGAAGGAGAAGGAAGGAATATCCTGTACTTGGCTGAGCAGGCAAGACAGGATAATTATCCTTTTTCGGCAGAAGTTTGGGATTATTCCGATGTTGCTTTGAAGCATCTGTCCAGCAAAGCCGAAGCCACAGGGATAAATCTTGAACTCCGACATGTTGATTTAACAGCAGCTAAATGGCCATCCGAGCGTTATCAAAACGTGATTTGTGTATTTGGTCATTTCGATACAGAAACGCAAACAAAGGTTTTAGAAGGCATAAGAAAATCTTTGCTAAACGGTGGATGGTTTATCGGTGAGCTGTATTCAAAGGAGCAGATCAACTATAAAACTGGTGGCCCTAAAAATATCGAATATTTATACGATCCGTGGGATATTTTGCAGGTTTTCAAGCAGGATCATATCCATCTTTTTTATGTTGGAGAGCAAGAAAGACAGGAGGGAAAATTACATTGCGGTAAATGTCATGTTATTCAATTTGCAATACAAGTGATGAAGTAAAAACAAGTGAATTATTAAATGTGATGCAAATATTCAGCATTGCAGTACTTTAAAAAGAGGTTTTATTATGTCAAATCGGTTCAAAAATAAAGTTGCCCTAGTTACTGGTGCGGGTTCTGGAATTGGGAAAAGCACAGCTATGCTTTTAGCGAAGCAGGGTGCAAGTGTTGTAGTATCGGATATTAACTTTGAAGCAGCACAAAAAGTTGCTGAGGAAATTGTATCTTTAGGCGGTAAAGCGGCTGCGAATAAAGCCAATACGGCTGAACCTGAAGACATGAAAGCAGCAGTTGAATTTTCAGTCAGCACCTATGGTGCGCTTCATTTAGCTTTTAACAACGCTGGAATATTGGGTGACGTTCAGCCAATTGCAGATTTAAGTATTGAAGCTTGGCGTCGTGTGATTGATATTAATTTGAATGCGGTCTTTTATGGCTTACATTATCAAATCCCTGCAATATTGGCAGCCGGCGGTGGTGCGATTGTGAATACAGCATCAATTTTAGGTTTAGTTGGGACTGAAAATATTTCTGGTTATGTTGCAGCTAAGCATGGTGTAACCGGGCTTACTAAAACGGCTTCGCTAGAATATGCTGAAAAGGGTATTCGTATTAATTCAGTACATCCAGGTTATATTAAAACGCCTTTAATTAGTGAGTTTGATGAAGCTGAACTGATAAAATTACACCCAGTTGGTCGTTTAGGAAATCCTGAAGAAGTTGCTCAGGTCGTTGCTTTCTTACTCTCTGATGATGCATCCTTTGTAACGGGCAGCCAGTATGTGGTAGATGGCTCCTATACTTCACAATAAGTTAATTTTAGGAAAGACCTTCACCTGATTGAGAAGGTTTTTCCTTTTAAAATTTATATAGAATAGGACTTACGCACTATTACTTATAGATTCTCTGTGGTAGCAGATGATTTTTATCGAGAATAAAGTCATCAATGAAGTTTTTGATAATTGGTCTAAATAATTTCTTCTGCCAACGATATATATTTTCAAAGATCCGCTCAAACTGGTTCTTTTGTATCTCAACGTAGGCCATCAAGGCTGAAAAAATATGATTCAAAATCAGTTTAGATCGTCTTACTTGAAACTTTTCAATATGACAAACCTGTTTAATCACCCGGTGATATTGCTCTATTTTCCAATGACTTGAATGTAATTCATGAAAACCTTCAAAGGACAATAAATCATCTTCATCTTGATGCACAATATAAAACCTCTGCTGTTCTTTTAACTGAGTCTTAAATAATTGTACAAAGCCAAAATCTTTGAGCCAGATCACTTGACCCTGATGGAAATCTGGCAATAAGCGCAGTTGAAACCATTGTCCTTTTTCTGGGGAAACCTTACGGTTACAGTCGATACCAAACATAAATCGAATACCATATTTTCTTATGGTTTTTAGATTTCCAGTCGATGAAAGAGGTGGTCCCACATGTTTGAACAACTAAAAGCTTATTTATAAGTGATACTCTGCTCTAGTTAAGCTACCTTATTTTGTTGTGGTAGCTGGTCATAGTAAAACTCATCTGGAGTCATTTTGTCCAGACTCGAATGAGGTCG
>NZ_VOYL01000075.1:0-7862 GCF_013420295.1 Acinetobacter sp. YH01018 | reverse complement strand
ATGAAATACGGTATTCTGATGTGACAAAACCTGAATCCTGGTCGTTAAAGTGTTTGTTTGCACTCATATTTTAACTGTTAGGACTCAGGTTTTTTTATTTAAAGCAAACTATGGGACAGCAGTGGCCTTAGGGCTGCTTTTTTATGTTCGCTACATAAGCATAACTTGTTTAATACACTGTTTCATTTCGATCTTGTTCTAATAAACACCTATATACAATAAAAAGAGGGTGAAAAAATGGCACAGATGTTAACGACAACAGATGGAACCTCGATTTATTATAAGGACTGGGGAGAGGGGCCGGTTGTGGTCTTTTCCCATGGATGGCCTCTTTCCAGTGATGCTTTTGAAGACCAGATGTTATTTCTTGCAGAACATGGCTATCGGGTGATTGCATTTGATCGACGTGGTCATGGACGCTCGAGTCAGCCTTGGGCTGGACATAACATTGATCAATATGCACAAGATATGCATCAACTCATTGAGCATCTTGGATTAACCGAGTTCGCTTTAGTCGGACATTCTACCGGTGGGGCTGTCGTGACCCGTTATACGGCAAAATATGGTCAGCATAAAGTCACTAAACTTGCACTTATTGCAGCTGTAACTCCACTCATGATTAAACGAGATGATTATCCAGACGGTGTAGATTCGGACGTGTTTGATGAGATGCGTGCAAATTTACTCGCTAACCGAGCCGATTTTTATCTGGATTTTGCTAAAGCATTTTATGGATATGACAAGCTGTTAAATAAAACTTCGGAAGGGATAATACAAAATTTTTGGCGTATTGCAATGCAGGGTTCAATCAAGGCCCATTATGATTGTATCCATACATTTTCAGAAACCGATTTACGTGAAGATTTAACCCAGATTACAGTACCGACCTTGGTGCTTTATGGAACAGCAGATAACATCGTACCGCCAGAAATCTGTAGCCAGCAGACCGTTAAACTCTTAAAACAGGGTGTGGAAGAGCAAATTAAGGGAGCACCGCACGGGTTGTGTACCACTCATAAAAATGAAGTCAGTTTTGCCTTGAAGGAATTTCTGGCACATCATTGATATAAGTTAAATAAAAAAAACAGCCTTTAGGCTGTTTTTTTTATTTGAATACCCGATTTAGTCCTGATCAGGATTCATCGGTTTAACATCCATATCTTGATAAGAAACCAACTTGGTTTTGTTTTTCCATTTATAACCCAGCCAGATTGCTAAAAATAATGGAATACTGATATAGGTGGATAATACACCGAGCCAATCACCCGTAATAAAGGCTTGATAGTTCTGTCCAAGTACGACAATCGTACAAAGAATAAAGGCAAACCAAGGGGCAAATGGGAAAAACTTGGCTTTATACGCTAAATCTTCCAGTTTATAACCTTGTGCCAAATAACCTTTACGGAAACGGTAGTGTGAAATGGCAATACCCAACCATACGATGAATCCGCACATTCCCGACATATTCAGCAACCAGTTAAATACTTGTTGTTCCCCAATAAAAGTGGTGAGAAAGCAAAGCGCGGCAATTGCTGTGGTGGCATACAGTGCATTCATGGGTACACCACGCGAATCCAGTTTACCAAAGATTTTTGGTGCACTGCCTTTGCGTGCCATGTCAAACAGCATACGGGTGGATGAATACATGCCTGAGTTACCTGCGGACAGGATCGCAGTTAAGATTACGGCATTCATTAAACCTGCGGCGAAAGCAAAACCGACTTTTTCATACAATAAGGTAAAAGGTGAAAGGGTAATGTTTTCACTTGCTGCCGCTTGTAACAGGCGTGGATCATCATAAGCCACTAGCGTACCAATGATGAAAATACACACCACATAGAATAATAAAATACGCCAGAAAATTTGCTTGATGGCTACTGGAATGGTCTTTTTAGGATCTTTCGATTCACCCGCAGCCACACCCACCATCTCTGTGCCCTGAAAGGAGAATCCGGCAATCATGGCGACACCAATCATGGCCTGCAAACCACCAACAAAAGGTGCATCACCTTTGGTCCAGTTGGCAAAGGTTACCATATTCGGTGTCAGCATGATTTTTGCAATCATGGCAATACCAATAATAATAAAGACAACGATTGCAATGACTTTAACCAGGGAGAACAAAAACTCACTTTCACCAAAGCCTTTTACAGAGAGTGAGTTAATGGCAAAAATTACGCTCAGAAAAATAGCACTCCAGTAAAATCCGGGAATATCTGGAAACCAGAATTTCATAATAAACTGGACAGCAACCAGTTCAAAAGCAACCGTAATGGCCCAGTTGTACCAATAGTTCCAGCCCAAAGCAAAGCCAAAACCGCCTTCTACATATTTTGTACCGTAGGTAAAGAAAGCACCTGAGGTCGGGTTATGGGTCGCAAGCTCGCCCAGACTGGTCATCAGGAAATAAATCATGATTCCAATCAGGCAGTAAGCCAATAAAGCACCGCCCGGACCTGCATTGGCAATGGTTGCACCAGAAGCCAGGAATAAGCCTGTGCCGATAGAACCACCAATGGCGATCATATTCAAATGACGTGCACCCAGCTTACGCTGTAAATGTGCAGATTGAGTTTCGCTCATCGTTGTTCCTTAAGATTTCTTTTCGGTGCTAGTGAACAGCACTTTAAAGCCTTGTTGATCGGCTTTGGTTGTACATTTGCCAAAGCTTTGTTCAATGAGTAATGGATAATTTAAAAAGCGGTTTGCCACAATCCAGAGTTCACCACCCGATTTCAAATGACGGCGTGAAGTTTTGCACAAGCTTTCACTGGCATCATAATTGGTTTGAATACCTTGATGGAAAGGCGGATTGCTGATGATGGCATGCAAGAAAAGAGGCGCATCTTCAATACCCGTCACAGCAGTAATTTCAAGCTGTTCGGGAGAAAGGTCATTTTTTTCAAAAGTCATGCGGGTAGAGGCCAATGCAAAAGCATCAACATCCAGCGCAAAAATGCGGTTTTTCGGATTCAGTTTGGCCAGATAAGCACTGATAATACCGGCACCACAGCCAAAGTCGGCAATTTTACCTGAAGTGACCTGTGATAAAAACGGTAAGAATACTGCTGTGCCGACATCTAAACGATTTTGGCTGAATACGCCGGGCAGGGCACAAATAGTGAGATCACCTTTTGGTGTTGCTACCGTATATTCTTGGGCCCAATTTGCCAAAGTCTTTTCTTTAACCGTCGATTCAATCTTGAGTTGCCAGAGCTGGCAATGACGTGCACTGTCCAGTTTAAAGGCTTTGCCATAAGGCTGTAGTTGTTTGGCTGCACGTTCAACGCCGCCTTTTTTCTCACCCACCAGGAAGATGGAAGCCCCTAAACCTAGACGGCTGACGACATTATGCAGGACATAATTTAACAGTTCTTTGGACTTCGGTACAAAGATAATGGCCTGGTCAAAACTGCCTTCAGGAAGCTCTACGCCAAAATGTACAGCGGCCTGTTGTGACTGAAAATATTGAAATTCATTATAATTCCATGTCCACAAACAAGGGCTGATGTCTTTCTCTAGATTGGAAAGTAAATCATCAGTCGGTGCATTGACTAAAAGCACACGTCCAGAAAGGTATTCATGCTGTCGAATGACAACTTCACTTCTTGGATCCATTTTTTATCTCGCCATTGAAAAACTCTGCCCAGACAATGCTGGGCAGAGTTGATGCTGAAATGAAATTATTGCTTCGATTCAGGAAGAATAATATTTAAAAGCAATGCTGCAATACCACCAGTCGCCACACCGGAACTGAAGATGTTACGGAATAACTCAGGAAGATGTTCCAAAATTTGTGGGACTTGTGCAACACCTAGGCCCAAGGCCAGTGAAATGGCAATAATTAACAGGGCACGACGGTCAAGATGAATTCCTGACAGGATATTAATACCAGAAGCCGCCACAGCACCAAACATCACCATGACTGCACCGCCAAGCACGGCTTGAGGAACTGCTTGAATCACGCCAGCAACCGCAGGTAACAAGCCTAAAATTACCAGTAATGCTGCAATCCAGATACCGACATAACGGCTTGCAACACCAGTAAGCTGAATGACACCATTATTTTGTGCAAATACCGAACTTGGGAAAGTATTGAATAAGCCGGCGAGCAAAGAGTTGGCACCATTCACCAGCACACCGCCTTTAATACGCTCCATCCATACTGGGCCATCGACTGGCTGATTCGAAATCTTTGAAGTTGCGGTAATGTCACCAATCGCTTCTAAAGACGTGACCAGATAAATAAAGGCCATGGGAATAAACAAGCTCCAAGAGAAGCTTAAACCAAAATGCATCGGTGTTGGAATCTGAACCATTGGCGCATCTTTCATGCCTGAAAAATCAAGGTGACCCATAAAGCCGGCAAGAGCATAACCAATAATCAGGGCAATCAGAATGGCGGAGCTTTTGATCCAGGTAATACGGACACGGTTCAGGACAATAATAATCGCCAGTACCGTACAGGACATAATCAGGTTATCGGCGTTGGCAAAGGTTTTATCGCCCATGGCCTGATAACCGCCCCCCATACTGATTAAACCTTCCTTAATTAAGGTCAAACCAATCAGCAGGACCACAATACCTGTAACAAGAGGAGTGATCAGTTGTTTTACCCAAGGTAAAATACGTGACACACCCATTTCAATAAACGATCCGGCAATTACTACACCAAAAATAGAAGCCATCACCGCTTCAACAGGGGTGCCTGCCGCGACCATGGCTGAACCAATGCCGATAATCGGACCAATAAAGTTAAAACTGGTGCCTTGTACAATTAAAAGACCCGCGCCCAAAGGGCCAACCTTTTTACATTGTAAAAAGGTTGCAATCCCGGAGATGACCAAAGACATGGAAAGAATCATGTTGGTGTCTTCTTTTGACACCCCAAGAGCTAAACAGATGAGCAAGCCGGGCGTGACAATCGGGACAATAATCGCAAGTAAATGTTGCAGGGCAGCGAGAAAAGCGATAAATGGTTTGGGGCGATCGTTTAATCCGTAGACCAAATCAAGACGATCTTGTTGTTTGGGAGAGTTTTGTAAATCAGACATGTAAGAAAGGTACAACAGCAATTTGGCGTTATTCTAATCGAGTTACAGGAGTTTACAAACCAAAAAAAGGACGAATAGTCAAAAAAACTTGTAACTGTCAATAAACTGTCACTACTAAAAGTTTAGTTTTTTCTGTATAATTTGCCCTCAAATTTAATACGTATCGAATTTACATGTCAGATATTAAAACTCTCCGCAACATTGCCATTATTGCGCACGTTGACCACGGTAAAACAACTCTTGTAGACAAACTTTTACAACAATCAGGTGCACTCGGTGAACGAGCGGGCGAGATTGAGCGTGTCATGGATTCAGGCGCTATTGAAAGTGAACGTGGTATTACCATTCTTGCAAAAAACACTGCAATCAAATGGTTAGATGAACGTACTAATACTGAATACCGCATTAACATCGTGGACACCCCGGGGCACGCCGACTTCGGTGGTGAAGTAGAACGTGTATTGTCGATGGTAGACTGTGTATTGCTACTTGTGGACGCACAAGAAGGTCCAATGCCACAAACACGCTTCGTAACACAAAAAGCCTTTGCACGTGGTTTGAAACCAATCGTGATTATCAACAAAGTCGACAAGCCAAGTGCACGTTGTGACTGGGTGATCGATCAAGTTTTTGATCTGTTTGATAATCTTGGTGGTACTGACGAACAGTTAGACTTCCCGATCGTTTATGCATCTGGTCTTCGTGGTGTTGCTGGTCCTTCTCCAGAAGAACTTGCTGAAGATATGACACCGTTGTTCCAAACAATCGTTGACATCGTTGAGCCACCAGCAGTTGATGTTGATGGTCCATTCCAAATGCAGATTTCTTCACTTGACTATAACAGCTTCGTTGGTGTGATCGGTGTTGGTCGTATCCAGCGCGGTTCAGTGAAATTAAATACGCAAGTGACTGTGATTGATAAAGATGGTAAGACGCGTAACGGCCGTATCTTAAAAATCATGGGTTACCATGGTCTAGATCGTGTTGACGTTGAAGAAGCTTCTGCAGGCGATATCGTTTGTGTAACGGGTATTGATGCACTCAACATTTCTGACACAATCTGTGATCCGAAAGCTGTTGAAGCTTTACCGCCATTGTCTGTAGATGAGCCTACCGTATCGATGACGTTCCAGGTCAACAATTCACCGTTTGCGGGTAAAGAAGGTAAATTCGTGACTTCACGTAACATCCGTGAACGTCTAGATCGCGAATTGATTCATAACGTAGCACTTCGTGTTGAAGATACTGACAGTCCAGACCGTTTTAAAGTGTCTGGCCGTGGTGAACTTCACCTTTCAGTTTTGATCGAAAACATGCGTCGTGAAGGCTTCGAGATGGGTGTATCTCGTCCGCAAGTGATCTTGAAAGAAATCGACGGTCAAATGCAAGAGCCGTACGAAAACGTAACTTTTGACGTTGAAGAACAGCATCAAGGTGCTGTAATGGAACAAATGGGTCACCGTAAAGGCGAGATGACCAATATGGAAGTTGACGGTAAAGGCCGTATCCGTATTGAAGCAACTGTTCCTTCACGTGGCTTGATCGGTTTCCGTTCTGAATTCTTGACCATGACTTCTGGTACAGGGATCATGACATCAAGCTTCTCGCATTACGGTCCAATGAAACAAGGTACTGTTGCTAAACGTCAAAACGGTGTGTTGATTTCTATGGTTCAAGGTACTTGCCTGGGCTATGCATTGTTCACACTACAAGACCGTGGCCGTCTATTTGCTAAACCACAGTTGGAAGTTTATGAAGGAATGATCGTGGGTATTAACTCTCGTTCAGACGACATGGTGGTTAACCCGACTAAAGCGAAACAGCTCACTAACGTACGTGCATCAGGTACTGATGATGCCTTAACACTTGTACCGAACATTGAATACACGCTTGAACAGGCGCTTGAATTCATCGAAGATGACGAGTTGGTTGAAGTAACACCGAAATCAATTCGTATCCGTAAACGTTACTTGACTGAAAACGAACGTAAGCGTAACCGCGGTAAATAATTTTTCTGTTTAGCAGATATAAAAAACCGCTAACTAAGGTTAGCGGTTTTTTTGTGAGCATAAGTTACAAAATGAAACTGCTCTGTGAGCAAAAATTGCTAAAGTACCTCTAACAACAGATTAATTATCACCCTATAAAAACACTGAAAATGGTCTCAGGAGTCAAGTATGAGTATTGTTCAAGAATTTAAAGAGTTTGCCATCAAGGGCAACATGATGGATTTGGCTATCGGGGTTATCATTGGCGGGGCATTCGGTAAAATTGTCGACTCATTGGTAAAAGATATCATCATGCCCATCATTACCCTGATTACGGGTGGAGGCGTTGATTTTACCCAGAAATTTATCGTCCTCGGGGATAATCCGGAGAATCTGCAATCTTTGGATGCATTGACCAAAGCCGGAATTAACGTGCTGACCTATGGTAATTTCCTCACGATTTTAATTAACTTTATCATTTTGGCTTGGGTGGTGTTCCTGATGGTAAAAATGTTAAACCGCATGCGCCGTACAAAAGAGGAAGTGCCGGCAGCACCTGCCCCAACACCGGAAGATATTCAGTTACTGCGTGAAATCCGTGATGAATTGAAGAAAAAGGTTTAATGATTTTCTGCTTGAAAAAAACGGTACTGAATGTACCTTTTTTTATTCCTTATTTATTCCCTCTCCTTTTAGGCATAGGTATCTACACAATTTCCGAGCTTTGCGTTAAATTGAAGAGCATGCTCTTCAATTTCACATCTCTGGTCTGGATCAGCGTCTTGTCAAACGCTATAACAGCCTTGTAAAACTCAATATG
>NZ_VOYL01000074.1:0-8027 GCF_013420295.1 Acinetobacter sp. YH01018 | reverse complement strand
ATCGATAAATATTTTTCGATAGAAAGTCGCTTTTCCTTTGCTAACACAATTCAAAATTGCCGACATAAAAAATTTGTTTGAAGTGGTGTAAAAAATCACTTTCATTTCCCCATTTGCTCACCAAGCAATAAAATTTTGAAAAGGTGTAATAGTGGAAATGTAATAATTTAAAAAATTTCAGGTATTACTTTTTTTAATAAATTTACATTTAAAAACAAATCCTTGCAAAGCAAGGATTTTGAAAAGAAAAGTCAGCGAAGCTGGCTTTTCTTACGAAGCGAAGCTTCGTGGCGGGGCAATCAGGGTGTAATCAAGTCGTTCCTGTAATTTGATGAAACTCTGATTGCCCCGCCCTGAATAGGGTGATAAATTCGGCTTGTTAAACCGTATTCTTTAAAAATTGGTTCTTCTTTTTTAGAAGTTAGGTCTAGCTCTTTGTTCAACAGGGAGCTACCAACTCCCTTTGCTTTTTTCTTCTTTGTAAAAATGTTTTGGGAGTCTGACTAACTTCTAATTCATTGCTTTTTTGGCATGCAGGTTGGCGACCTGTATGTATCGAACGAATACGATCTACCTCAGCGTGAAGCGTACTGCCATGCCAAATGGCTCGGTATCGCAAACGAAGGGGGCTAAAAGGTGTCAGCGCAATATCATCTTTGATGGTGTTGCGTGTCAGCCTTTTTTCTATCCGTTCCAATTGTGTGAACAGAGCCACCAATGCCTTTGTGCGAATGGTGGTTGGTACTTGGGCGACCATGAAACCATAATCGAAGCTGTAGACGATTTTTTTGTCGATTCAGCCGTGTTTCTGTAGGGAAAATAACCGCAGATGCAATGCCACGAGAGGGAGTGTCACAGTGAAAGAGCAGAAGCTCGGGGATCTGTGGAAAGTAGATGATCATCATTAGGTCGAAACTTTTTGGTTGTGTGGAAAGACACAATCAGCACGAATAGCTCAACTCTAGCAGAACCTAAGCACTACGTTGTTTGTAGTGTAGGGGTGCGAGTGGGTATCAATGGGATATAACTTTGTTTTTAATTCTTGCCAAGCCTGTTTACGGAACGACGACAGGGGAAATCGAAGATCAATTGATTGATCGGGGAGTGGAATTAAGGGCTATAAGCTATCCGAAGGGTACATAGTAGATTTTGGTGTAAGTGTGGAAGATGGAGCTGTGACTGTAGTTATGATTTTTCATAATAGCCACTACAGTTGATTTTTTTAGTCAAAAGCTAAGAAAAACAGTTTTGATTTTAATTCTTGCGAATGTCTTCATTTGACGCAAAGCAAGCAAAGGATCATTTATCCATCGGGAGATCGGGAGAGTAGGCGGGGGCGAAACCCACTATTATTGGCGAATGCGTTAACTATCTTGGTTTTAGTAGTTTTACAACAAGATAGACAAAAATCGTACAAGTCAGTAGGACGAAAACTCGAGCGTGTGTGTAGTGAAAAAGCAAAAGAAGGACTGCAAGTAACCAATTTCAAAATAGGTGGTTTTGAGATGCTCAACTTAAGATTTGGTAGATCTTTAATCGAGTATGAAATGGTATTTCTTTGGTACTTGCAACAAAAGCAAACGTAGTCGCTTGGCTTACAAGCAAAGTCTGACGCTTTCTCGTTCAGACCTTTATGATTTTAGGTAACAAAATCATCAGGATCTCAGTCCTGTAAGCATGAGAGAGTTATTCATCGGCTTTACCTTTTCGTTAAATAGATGAACTGTCAGAGATGGCAGAGTGAAATCCACACATATTCTGTGTAGCAATCCTCAGCTTTACGAGGACTATCCAACGAACTGTAAAATTTAACAGTATTAATTATGGAACGATTTTTTGTTGATTAGTCACCAACTTTCTATCCATCCCTCTAATCAATACATCCAAGATTAAAATCTTGATTAAATTAACATTTCATCAAATTAATCCACTCACTTTCTCAAGTGAATTGATTAATTCTAAACACATAGAGAGATCTATTGTTTTATCATTTTTTAAAGACCGTACTGCACCTTTGTAGTACGGTCTTTTCTATTTCCATGAGATAAAAAATAATTCACTCACAGATATTCACTTCCTCTCAAAAATGATATAGCGTTCTTCGGGTAGCTACTGGCAACAGGGCAGGTCTGATCCAAGACGTTGGCAGATAAAAAAATGTTGGGACTGTGAATTGTGTGGCAGATCCGAATATGGCACCTGTTAGCAAGAAAAAACCTACCAGACTTTAAAAACACACATAGGTTTGGATAGAAGAAATTTTTCGGAACCGCAATTCAGCAATGAATTGCGGTTTTTTTTGCTTATTTGAATCGTATTGAAACCACATTGAAAAAATTATTCGAAAACCCTACCCCCTGATAAAACTCCACCATTTGCGTTTTAAGCTACTTTTTAAAACCTATGGATCTACAAAGGGGGAATGTCTATAAAAATCCAATACAGAGCAAATGAGGGTGATTTAAAGTGTTAAGGAGTTAATTCTTTTACTCAGATCAGAAAAGTAAGATTTAAATGACATTGTTAATTGAAATTGTTAAGTTAACAGTCAAGTATTAACACAGGTTGAAAACTGGTTTACATAATGAAAAAACTGTCAGTTTCAGAGTTGGCCAAGCTTTACGGATATTCAAGACAGGCCATATATGCACATATAAACAAAGGAAATTTATCTAAAGGATCTGATGGTTTAATTGACTTTACAGAAGCCTTAAGAGTTTTTGGGGAACCACAAAAAAAAGAGACTAGTGTCAATCAAAGTCAATCAATTAACAGTCAAAACTTGACAGAAGTTGACTTACTAAAACGTCAAGTTGACATACTGGAAAAACAGTTAAATCAGGCAGTGCTGAGAGAAAATCAATCGCTAGAACGTGAATCGTTCTATCAGGAACAAATCGAAGCTATGCAACGTCTACTGGAAGCCCCAAAACCGCCAAAAGTAGAAGATCCAACACCTGCTGCTGCACCTCAAGAAACGGTTGAATTAGCCAAAGAAGAAGCTCCAGTAGAAGCCGAGATCCAAACTCAGCCTAAAGATGACGGATTGACTACTCCAGAACAGACAGAAAATAAGCGTATTCCAGTCCCTGAACATATTGCGCCAGAACCAGAAAAAAGGGGCTTCTGGAGCCGGTTTTTCTTGCCGAATGGCTGAGGTTATTGTTCACGGCAGCTAATCAAAAGCGTGAAACATTGATCAAAGAATAGCCGTGAAACATGAAAAATCAACAAAAAAGCCCATTCGAGGGTAAATGAGCTTTTTAATAGTATATAAGAAATTGATTTTTAAAGGAATAAAAATTGCATTTCGTATAAGGTGTATTATGTTAATTTTAGGGAAACTTTAGAATAATTTCGACGTTTATGTTTTGAGCAAATACTCACAAGACACAGAGAGTCTTGAACAATTTTCCATTCGTATCGCTGAAATGTTAGAAGATCCTAATTAAGGGCTTATAAAATAATAAATGTACTGTAGTCAATACTTCCCTTAGATGAATTGATTATATTTCAATAGATATTGAAATTAATTTTTTTTCTATTAGAATTTGAGAAAAGCTAGTTTAACTCCACATTTTAAACTAGCTTTTTTTTTTGCTTAAACTTACAAAAAAGTCTATTTATGACAATTTTTATCACTTTCTGTCATTCTTTGTTAAATGTAAAAATTACATAAAATATTGATTATTATTAATATTAAGCTGATAATAGTATTGGCATGATTTATGCTTAAAAATTAAATAATCTAATACTTTTTATGGGGAAGTTTCTATGAACGTTCAAAAAGGTTTTACCTTAATCGAATTGATGATTGTTGTTGCTATTATTGGTATTTTGGCAGCAATTGCGATTCCTGCTTATCAAAATTATGTTAAAGAAGGTTCTGAAAAGGCTTGTCTAGGTGAAGCTAGTGCTTATGCGAAAAAAGCATTTTTAGACTTGCAGCTTGGTGATACTCCAGCTGCTCCACCTAAAACCGGTGCATGTAAATACGTTCCTGCAACCGCTCCAACCGCTGCTAATGATGCTAATGACTTTGTTGCTACTCCTACTAAAAAACCTGGAACAGCAACTACAACATGTAAAATGGCTTCTGGTTCTTGTAATTTCACTTAAGCAGACATTAGATAAATGTAGTAAAAATGAGTGTATGTAAATACGCTCATTTTTTATGATTTTATCTCAGAATTTAGATTGCACTCTTCAACACTCTTAGCCTTCACTAACCCATTTAAGTGAATTAATTGGTTTAAATTTGATTGAAAAAAGCCTGCGTCAAACAGTAAGGCTTCTATCAGGAGAAGAAAACTACCTGCCGAACATGTGGTATAGCTGGTGATTGGGCTTGCCCTGTTTCGAGATCAACCGATCGGGTGTCGTAGAGCAACTCAAATTTGAGTTGCAAACACATACAGAGGTAAGTCATTGGTTGATGCAAGCAAAAGACGACTTGCGTTATGAGGTGGCTATGAGGTCGACCTAATTCAAGTTGGACTGCATCTTTAAAATTAGCCCCTATATTCAAAAAAGAAATTTTTGATAAATATCAAGCTAAGGATCATTAATGTGATCCTTTTTATTCGACTATTTAACATAAAATCTCTTATACGCAATTTCTATACTCAGCGTGAATTTCAATGAATTGCGGTTTTTTTGCTTATTTAAATCGTATTGAAACCACATTTAAAAATTATCCGAAAACTCCACCCTTGATAAAATCCCTCCATTTGCCTTTTAAGCCACTTTAAATCAATTGTGCTGGTTGGATATAAAAAGTAAATAAAAATGCCACACAGATCAAAATAGAGCAGAATACGACTACTTTTAATCACAATAGATGGTTTATGGGTCTCTAAATCCCTATCTCTGTTTTTTTGCATCTGACTGCACTTTCCGAGCGAGTGTCTACGAGCGACCATACCAAAATTTGCGCTTAGACCCTCTGAAAAACCGTTTTTAAAACATTTGCTTCAAAAAAGCAGTAAATCAATTGCTTATATTTGCTTCTAGATCGAGCGAAGCGAGTAAAAAAAGCTTCTGAGCGAAGCGAAGCCGTAAGTTGCTTTTACTTTTTTAGAGTCCTCTCAAGATCGTAACCTAAAACTGCCCCTTAAACCGAGCTTTAGCGAGGTCAAAATGCCACGAGCTTTAGCGAGTGTCATAGGGCAGTTTTCACTCCCCTGTTTTCTTTTATTCTTTTAATAAGCTTTTAAAAGACTTTTAGCCCCCCATGTAAGCCATATATATCAATGCTTTCAGACTTTAAAAAAGTACTTTTGAGGGACTAACTAAGTACTTTTGAGGGACTTTTAGCGTTTTAAAAAGTACTTTTGAGGGACTAACTAAGTACTTTTGAGGGACTAAAAAGTACAATAAATACATTGTACTTTAAATGAGTAAATTAAATAATATGGGTATATTTTGGGCGAAAACCCAATACAAAGTACATTCCAAACTAGATTCTTTGTTGCGTTTTGCTAAAAAAGCACAAAAAAGACTCGAATTTGGATCTAAACCCAAAACCAAGCACATTGTAGATTGGATACTGGATTGCATTTTATTAAAAAAAAGTACAAATAGGGGACTCAAAATTTGAGCGAAAACCCATAAAAAGTTTATTGTAGATTGTGTACTTTTATAGATTTTTTGATCTTATATTGCTATTATTAAGTACATTATATCTATTGTACTTTTTTGGTTTTTAGCTTTATGAAAATAACAACTTACCCTCCATCATGGGTCGTAATGCAAAATAACATTCAAGAGTGTTTTAAAAGCATGAGTGTAAATGAAAAACGCCTTTTGATTCTTTCTAGCCCTCTTGCACGTACACAAGATGCTACGGAAAAAGACGCTATTATCATCACGGCAGAAGATTTTTCGAAAGAGTGTGGGATCACACAGCACTCAGCATATGCACAGCTAGAAAAAGCAAGTAAGTCATTGATTAAAAGATATTTTTCTTATCATAATGAAAAAAACAAAAAGGTCTTATCTAATTGGGTAATTGACTGCACTTACGAATCAGGAGGGATTGCTATTCGCTTTCCCGAAGTTGTCTTATTTATGCTCAAAGAGTTCGACAAGGTAAATCCCTATACCAAGTACAAAAAAGACATCATACTGAGATTGAAAAGGGACTACTCTTTCGACTTATATCATCTAGCTAAAAAATTTCAGGCAATGGGGAGATTTGAAATATCCCTAGAAGATTTTAGAAATGAGCTAGGCGTGCCCGATTCATACAATGACCTAAGCAACTTAAAAAAACGTGTAATTCAACCATCATTAGATGAAATTACAGAACAGACAGATATTAACGTAACCTACGAGAACATAAAATCGGGGCGTGCTGTCGTTGGCTTCAGTTTTACAGTCAAGGAGAAGTCGAAGCTGAAAGCGATTGAGGGTGGAGATCAAAATACCGTTCATATGTTCTGCAAGATGACTGACAGCCAGATCAACACTTACAGCTCCATTCTTTCAAAAGTCCACAGCATCAGTGACCTTGCAGGCAACAAGGACTATCAAGCATTTGCGGTATGGATTTCGAATATTTTACGAGATCCAAAATCGGTTCGTGAAAATACAGCAAAGCGCATTTTCAAGGCTTTGCGAACTGAAACAGACTTTAAGGGCTAAGTTTGACCTGCCAACCACACCAAGATTTTGAAAAAATCCTGGTGTGGTTGGCCAGATCCACTTACTGCTTTTGATCCTTATGTATCCCACGGACTTTATCTTTCCATTTTGAAAACCGCTTTTGAATCAATTTCTGTACCCGTTCTCTACTGAGTTTAATCCTGCGGTCATTGTTCTGCTGTTTGGTTCTTCTTGCAATCCTTGCTTGCCCCTTTTCATAGAATTTTAAAACGTCTTCTTCTCTTTTTTGCTTATACTTTTCGTCCATATCTTCATGATCTGCAAAGGTTTCAACAGCTTCATACAAAGAAGAAAAGGAATGATACTTCCAATCGATACGGGTCGAATATGATGCTTCTTTTTTTAGCCTTTGAATATCAAAAGCTTCTGTGATCGGCAAATGAACTTTTTTCTGAGTAGCCCAAGCACCTTTAGCTTTATGTGCTTGCCCTCGATTGAACTGCTTTTCAAGTTTCTGTACCACTTGCCCCACATCAGCCAAAGTACCGCCAAACATAGGAATGGTGTCAACCATGAAAGCGACATTAGAAATCGCTTCACGGTACTCAGAAGGCTCTAACCTTGCTTGACGCTTTATCACATCCTTAGTCGGCATATTAGCTTTTGATTGAGTAACCGTCTTTTTGATTAAATCCTTTTTAATCAAAATCTTTTTATCAATCTCAACTTTGGCTACAGAAAATATCAGATCCATATAAACAGGCGTGAGATGCCAAGTCCATCGAGATCCACTGATTTTTCTAGGTGGTTTACCCTGTTTTAAAGCCTGTTCATCGGCATACTTCTGCATCTGTCTTACTTTGGCTTTAGGATAGTCTGACTTTCTCAATTCTAGCTTTACGACTGAATCAACATTGTAGATGTAGATCCTCTGTTTCTCATGCTCTAAGCTATGAAATTCTTCACGATTTTCTGATCCATCCCTTTCCTTGAAGTCTTTTTTTATAAAGTCTTTCTGATAAGCAATCGCAAGGTTTTTCCTTTTTCGTGGAGTTGGCGCAGGCTCGACTTGTAAGTCTGCAACTAGCTTTTGATACAGCAGAGAAGTATCTCGGATTTCTTGAGGTAGAGTAATCAAAATACAAATGATGACCTGTCTTTTTTGCCTTAAATCTTGGTTGTACTGAATAACAAGGTGTCCATTACAGGCAAAGTTTTTATTGTTTGTTGCAGAACCTAAACCAACATTGTACCGCTTAATTAAACTCGCAATTCCTTTCTCAGCTTGGTCAATATCGATAAATATTTTTCGATAGAAAGTCGCTTTTCCTTTGCTAACACAATTCAAAATTGCCGACATAAAAAATTTGTTTGAAGTGGTGTAAAAAATCACTTTCATTTCCCCATTTGCTCACCAAGCA
>NZ_VOYL01000073.1:0-8639 GCF_013420295.1 Acinetobacter sp. YH01018 | reverse complement strand
AGTACCAGCGTACGGCCCACAGAATGATGTCACGCTGAAAATGCCGGCCTTTGAATGGGTTCATGTGCAGCTCCATCAGCAAAAGGGGATGATAAGTTTATCACCACCGACTATTTGCAACAGTGCCCGTATTGTAGAGATTAAGAAGTTTTTAGCGAATCATAAAAAGACTACCTTAAATGATGTAGCTACTATTACTTTAATTAATCCTTCAACCTTTAAACGTATTCCTTTAGCTTCAGAAAAAGTAGCTGCTGGTTTCCCCTCTCCCGCACAAGATTACATTGATAAAACTTTAGACATGAATGAACACCTTGTGAAAAATGAAGCTGCAACATTTGTTGTCAAAGTAGCTTCTCTTTCCATGCGTGACGCAGGCATTGAAATTGATGACGAGCTTTTAGTGGATCGTAGTCTTGAAGCTAAACACGAAGATATTGTTATTGCTTTAATTGACAATGAGTTCACCGTTAAGCGGTTAATGATTGAAGGTGATAAGTGTTGGCTTAAAGCTGAAAATCCAGATTATGACGATATTCACCTTAATGATTGCCAAGAATTATTAATATGGGGTGTAGTGACCTTTGTCATTAAGCCATTTAGGAAACATAAATAATCTAATCCTATTGGTCTAATCTACATGGAAAATCAAAATAAGATTTTTGCTTTGGTAGACATTAATAACTGTTATGTAAGCTGTGAACGTGTCTTTAATCCAAGCCTGAATAATAAGCCAGTAATCGTATTATCTAATAATGACGGTTGTGCTGTGGCTCGTTCACAAGAAGCTAAAGACTTAGGAATAAAGATGGGTGTACCTCTTTTTCAACTCAAGGAGCTTGTAGAGCAGCACAATATTACAGTCCTTTCGAGTAATTATGCTCTATATGCGGAAATGTCCCGCAGATTTATAAAAGTCCTAGCTGAATTTGTTACACCTCAAGAACAAGAAATTTATTCGATTGATGAATGCTTTTTAGATCTAACTGCTTATGCTTCAAATTATGATCTAACTGCTTATGCTCATTTAATTCTGGATCGGCTCTCACGTTGGCTAGGTTTGCCGGCCTGTATTGGAATTGGACGGACTAAAACAGAAGCAAAAATGGCTAATCATATCGCTAAAAAGAATAGTTATTTAAAAGGTGTATGTAACCTTGTTTCAATGGACTATTGTTCGATTGAGGGCTTATATCAATCTATAGAAGTTAGTGAAGTATGGGGGATTGGTAGAAAGCATACTAAAAAGCTGAATAGCCTAAGCATTAATACAGTTCTAGATTTTGTTTGTGCTTCACCCTTAATGATTAGAGATCAATTCTCTGTAGTCATGCACAGAACTCTATTAGAATTACAGGGAATTTCTTGCATTGAAATTGAGCAAAGTCCTAAAGCAAAAAAACAAATAATAGCAAGCCGTTCCTTTGGCCAGAAAGTTTATAGCTGTGAGGATCTTAAAGAAGCGATTACGCTTTATGTTCAGGATGCCGTAAGCCGTTTAAGAAGTGAAAATTTACTATGTGGCTGTATTATTAGTTTTGTTCAATCTAATCCATTTGATACTTCTGAGCCTTTTTATAATAAATCTTTGTCTTACGCTTTACCCGATCCATCAGACAATAGTTTATTACTTTCTAAAATTGCTACCTCAATGGTTGATCAGCTATACCAAAAGAATATTGGATTTAAAAAATGTGGAGTTATCCTCACTTGTCTTGAACCTAAAGCCACTCATATTTATGACTTATTCACGGACATGAACAAGATAGAATCAAGTAATAAACTTATGGATTCACTCGATGATATACAGAATAAATTTGGTAAGAGAAAAATAGGATTAGGTGCCAGTATGCTACCTGATAGAAATTGGAATATGTCACGTAATAAGCTGTCTCCCAATTACTTTAAATGGGATCAACTTATGAGTGTTAAATAATTAGTCATGACTAAGATAATTTTTTTGCATGTGACTTGCCACCTGGCTAAAAGGAATAACAGGAATTGAAATTAAAATATGCAGCGTTTATAGCTCTTTTAATAGTAGTGTCTGTTATGGCCTTTAAACAGGTTTATAACCCTTACTTTGATCAAGATAAAGAAGTAAAGACGTTTAGCTTTAATGGAAAAAAATTAACGGCTCTGTACCTATATAGGGAGCATGATCAAGAAATAGGTTTTAAAGAAAATCCTTCATTAAAGCCTTTAGTCTTTACGTGGAAAAAGCCGATTTATACCTGTTTTAATATGGTCAATGTACCTTATGACTTAGAGATATTTTTCTTTAATACAGATAAAAAAATTATTGGATCGGCTGTAATGGAAAAGTTTTCCAAAAAGCAGTATTGCCCCAAAGAAAAGATTCAATTTGCATTAGAAAGAATAAAAACTTAGATTTTTCAATCTAGTCTTTAGTATCTTTAAAATTGTTTGAATAGTAACTATATGGATAAAGAGTATAAAATATGTCTTTAATGTCGATACTGAAATCTTCAGATCCTAAGTGCAAGGAAGTAAAAGAAATTATAAAAAGTGTCGCACCCCAAAAAAAAGATTTCAAAACTTACAGTGGTATTCCTCCTTTTACTAATTATGAAGTTATGAGTGAACATAAATTAACGAGTAGTTATGATTCAGGCTTGGTTGGTACAGCATTTGACTACTTATCTAAAATAATTTGTGCGTACTACACGAATACTGAATTGAGTGCTAAGGAATTTGAGCAACCTAAAATTATCAGCTTTCTAGAGGAAACGAAAAATAAAAGCATTTTGGTATTGTATAAAAAAATTCAAAATCACATAGATTTTCTACTAGCTAATAAATCAAACGATTTAGAACTAAATGAAGAATTTATTGGTGGAATTATTCTTTTGGCTAAATTAGAAAATCTATGGCGATCTGGATTTCTACCAGTAGCAACAAAGAAAGACATACTAAAACCAACGGAGAACGTGGTTTACGAAGATATATCTTCCCTAGTCAAAAATTTTGATAATGTATTCATTAAGAATGGTCTTATTAAGCCTGATAGTCTGATCACATACAATCCCAGATATTCTGCAAATATCCGTGTTGCACTAGGGGGGATAGATGCAGATATTTGTATTGATGAAACACTATATGACTATAAAAGTACAAAAAATCATGGATTTATGATTAAAGACAGTATGCAGATCACATCGTATTACTTATTCTATTTAATGGATCGAATTATGTCGTCAACAGTGCAGATGCAACGACACAGAATAGAACGAATTGCATTATATAAAGCGAGATTTGGCCAAATTGAATATTTTGATGTTAAGCATATACCTGAAAAAGATTTAAAATATGCAATTTTTGAGCTTAATAGGATGTTTAAATTAGGTATGCCCGCTCAGAAAATTAAGGATTTTTAAAGGGCACTAAAGCACAGTATTGCGCCTTATCCTTCCCTTATATTATTAACGGTCTTGCTCTTTCCCCTTGTTCTTTCCGTGTTGAAGATCTAGCTTATTAGGTTGAATCTGTGGCTGTGGCGTTGGTTTTTTCACTTCTACCTGTTTCCGTAAATAGTCCACTAGATCAACTGCTAGTTTTCTATCTTGCGGATCTGGTGACTGTGATAGAGCTTTAGTAATTTCCTTGTAATGCGTCAATGCTTCTTTTTCTTGCTGTTTAGCTTTCTGGACACGTTCTGGACTTGCCTTATTTTTACCATATCGCTTAAACGATTTGCCCTGCTCTTTCATTTGTTTAACTGACTGCTTATCACTTCTATTTTTTTGAAGCCTAGCTATACGTTTTGTCGCATTCGCTTCAATCCCTCTGGATCTTAATTTTTCAGCAAAACTTTCTCGCCATTCCTGAAGATCAGCCTTCCTGATATTTAACCGATCACCTTTTTCAGAAACAGCTTTAACAACAACATGCACATGCGGGTTTTCACTTGGATCTTTTGAAGGGTCATTGGTAAAGGTATGCTGCACCATCATATATTTATGGTCTTTAAAATGTTCCTCTGCAAATTCTTTTGCAGCATCATAAACGCCTTTTTCATCCGTACCTTTCGGCATAGATAACACAATATTAAAAGCCTGCTTATATTTAGATTCTTCATCAGAAATAGGTGTACCTGACATTTGCCAATCTTCAGCAGTATCTTCTATATCATCCTTACCATTAACTTTATTTCCGTCCTGATCAATTCCCTCTAATTGCCCATTCCGTGTGATATATCCCATGTGGGCTTTCACCTTCCCCATAGAATTACCTCCACCAGTAACCTTGACCATTACTTCAGGGGTCTTTTTACTGATTCTATTTAAAGTTGCCTTAACGCTATTTGGAGATGATTTAGGGGCTGATTTAGCTGAATGGCCAGATCCATTTTTAGGCTTAGACAGATCATTTAAAAAAGTATCTAAACTTTGGGTCTGATTAACACGCTTAACTTTAGATCCGTTAAGTAGCTGCTCACCATGAGCAAGCAAAGTGCTTTGCACTTCTCTGGTAGTCTTACTGCTTCCGTTAGCCATTATTCCCACCTCTTTTTATTGCGCTCTAATAGAGTGAAAACATGCCTAACTTGAGCTTTTACTAGCTGATGTACTCGCTCGACAAATTCTCTATCGTAAGATTCATAAATACCCTGATTCATATTCTTAGCCATTTGGTTTAGGTTTCTACCAATCGCCAAAAGCTGACTATTTGATTCGCCAAGTTTAAGAGCTTCTTCCTGGCTAAAGAATATTGAATCTTTTGTGACATTAGCTGTTAAAACCGAAATGATATATTGATTCGGTTTCATGCCGATCTGTGCTGCTTTCTCATTAATGGCTTTCATCAAACTTGGTTTAAGCCGTAATTCTTTGCGTGATGTTTTTTCAAATACATCTATAACGTCTTGCGTTTTTTCTATTTCAGATAACTTTTCCTTGATCATTTTTTTGATCAAGTCGTCTGGATCTACTTCTTCAAACTTAGCTAACTGATAGATTTTTTCGGTTAAGTCCTTTTCCAGATTCAAGGAAAAATCTTGTCCTGAAAAGTTAGGATCATTCTCTTTTTGATAAGAAAGTTCTAACGCTTTTTGGAAAGGTGCGCCTTTCTTAATTCCCTGTTTTTCACACTTTGCTTCCCACCAATCAAGCACTGCCCGATCAACTCTGAAAAAGATTTTATTGTCTTTAGTCATGATTAATTCCATAAGCAAAGTAATATTTTGCTTATCCCATTCTATCAACTGGGTGACAAAATGGCAATTTTAACGGCTACTGCCTATCCTGCCCTAGATTATATATCTTCTTTTTTTCCCTCTTTTCTCCTTAGTCATGACTAAGGGTAATCAAGCTAGGTGGTCGGGAAAACCCGCCCAAAAAAAGACCTTGCATTAGCAAGGTCTTTTTCCATTGGTAGGTTTAGGCTTCTTGTAAATACTCGATTTCAAGGCTGCTGCAATCTACGGATACCTCTGTTCCATCTTCGTATTTGATCCATGCAAAACCCAAAGAAGAAGGCTTTTTATTAAGCATCAGGTTCGCTTGTCTGCCGTCATGAATAACAACTAAAAGCGGTTTTTTGATTTTGTCTGGATCTTCTTCTTTAGCTTCTGGCTGCTCTTTCTGGTTCGATTGATCCATCAGTTTTTTAACTTCAAGTTCTTCAGTCGCTTCAGCTTGATCATTCCCATTAAAATTGAAAGATTCATTATCATCAATAATAGCGGTTTGCTCTTGGCTTTCTTGCGCCTGTGGTTCTGATTCTGGATCTGCTTCAGTCGCTTCAGCTTGCTTAGGTTCTTTTAACTTTTTAGATAGAGCCTGTACTTTCGATCTGATAATGTCTTGACCATTCTCTAAAGATTCATCCACCCAAGCGTTTACTTCTTCAGGGAATGATTCCCAAAGTTTGCGTAAGTCATACAAAGTCTTTGGAGATTTAAAACCTGCATCATAAGCCTTAGATAAGCACTCTGGCATATCCACTAAAGCTAGGTGAGTAGAAATAAAAACAGGATCTTCATTTAACTTTTTAGCGATTACGTTTTTCTTCTCGCCTTGCTTAATTTTCTTTTGGATGAAAAGTGCAAGCTCAATAGGTGAATGGTTAAGGCGTTCTTTATTCTCCGGTGGTGTTTCAAAAAGTATGCTGGCATTAAACGAATCCATTATTGATATAAAAGAACACTAAATCAAAGGCTTTGAAATGATTTTCAAGCTTTTTGGAGAAGTTGCAGCTTCTCCTAAAGCCTCGCCTGATTCGATGCCGTAATCGACAATTATTGCCTTCTATACCCACAGTGAAAAATTTACCAATCAACTGTTTGCATTCTTTAAAGGTCGTAACAAAGCTATCCCAATGGTCACTTGATATACATGTATAGCTTACACCTAACTGCTTCAATTTTAATTTAAGTCGTTTTGCAGTGGCTAAATCTCGGTTACCCCATACATAAGCAACAATTTCACCTGTTTCTCGATGATAGGCATAAATTAGCCATTGTTTATTTTGCTTATGACCAACAAAAGTCCAAAACTCATCTACTTCAAGGGTTTCATAATGACTTTGCTGTGCTCGAAGTTGATATTTTGATTGGCTAAGTGTCCGTAGAACTTTACCGATACTTACTCTTTCAATTTCTGCTATATCCCTGACACCACTGCCTCGCACCATGAGGTGTAATATTTTGGTTTTGATACCTGAGTGACAGCCTTGATAACTGAGAGCATGATCACCAATAAATTGACGTCTGCATATTTTACATTGGTAATTTTGCTTACCATCTACTTTTGTGCCATTTTTCTTTATACTGTCACTTAGGCAGGCTGGACACTTGATTTCTAGAGTTATTCGCATTTCTCTATTTTATCAAAATCCAACCTGCTTTTTTTCAGCATACTTTTTGAAACACCACCAACAATTTATGTCCACGCCACGTTCTGCGGCTTCGAGGGCTAGTTTTTGTTGAACCACTGAGAACAAGGACAACAAACTGCCTACTATATTTTCCCGGAGAGTGGTGTAGGAACTTTTTCATTATTGCTAATCATATCAGCGACAACATCAGCAACGAGCTCCTCTATTCCTGAGAATGCTTTAGACTGATCCGCATCAAGCCAAGACAATGATGGAAACTCAGCACACAACCCAACATACTCATTATATTCTGCTGACCATGTAACACGGCAAGTATATTGTTTACTATCCATTTGAAACCCCATAATGTTTTAAGTCTATGTATAAAAGTACGATTTTCACTTAGCAGTACTTAAATAATCACCCCACCACTGCATCATTTCAGTCCGCTGGGCTAAATAGTCAGCGTGATTATAGCTGGCACGGGTACGGTTCTTATCAATATGTGAAAGTTGTGCCTCAATCCAGTTATCCTGGAACAAACCTGAGTCATTCAAAATGGTACTAAAAGTGGAACGTAGTCCATGAGAGGATAATTGATGTTTTCCATAGCCCATCTTACGTATAGCCATATTTAATGTATTAAAATGAATCGGTTGATTATGTTTCCGTGGGCTAGCAAAAATGTACTTTTCACCGTATGACCATTGCATGACGTCTTTTAAAATATCTAAAGCCTGATCTGAAAGTGGAACTAAGAAGTCGGGAATCTCATGGCCTAATATGACTTTTCGTCGAAACTGTTTAATATGCAAGGCAGGTATTTTCCAGATTTTTTCATTTAAATCAAAATGATGAGGCTCAGCCAATAACAATTCAGCCCCTCGCACGCCAGTATGTAATTTGAACAGCAGTGCTTTTTTAATAATCGGATGGGCATCCAATTTTAATAAATTTTTCTTAAAATCTGATATATCCTCCGCTTTCAAATACGGATAATTCTTCTTGATTTTACTGTTAATGGCGATTTTATTTAAACCATGCGCGATGTTGAATTCACAATAACCCATCGCTACAGCGTAGTCATAAATTTGGTTCAAATAACTACAAGCTTTCTTGACAGGTTCTTTTACTTGGCGTCCCTCTATTTTTTTGATTACTGAAACCAGGTCATAACGCTTGATGTTTTGAAAAGGTAAATCCTGAAGGTCTGGATAAATATCTTGCTGTAAACATCTTTCTGCTAACTGTAGTACACCGCAGCGGGGTGAATCATTAAATGCATTTTTCAGTTTGAACTGCAGCCACTCCTCCCCTACCTTACGAAAGGTGATGACATTAGAGACAGTATCATACTCAAAACAATAATTATTGTCTTTAAAGTCATCTTTGACTTGTCGTGCCTTTTTCAGCGATAAATCAGGATAAAGCCCCAACTGAATGCGGCGACGTTTTTTTGTTTGTGGATCTGTATAGCGATAGCACCAAGATTTTCTTCCAGTCGGCTCAATCTTCAGGCTAAGTCCATCTTCATCGGATAAAAAACAAGTTTTTTCCTTGCAATGAGCTTGGCGAACTTTAATTTCAGTAAGACTCATGAAATTTAAATGAAACCTATCAGCGGATTGACGAGATCCATTATATCAAAATAGAAGAAAATATATATGATGCGTACACTACGCATCATATATATTTGTAATATATTGTTTTATATATTTAATATTTTAAGTATTTGTATTTTAGTAACCATTATAAGTACCACCTCTTCTTTAAGTTCCCAACAACTCACTTTTTCTGTCATC
>NZ_VOYL01000072.1:0-8655 GCF_013420295.1 Acinetobacter sp. YH01018 | reverse complement strand
AAAAAATCAAATAAAACGTCACAAAACTGCGATTCTAGCGACTCTAAGCAAAAAACCGTAGAAATCCCTGCTAACTTAGCTAAACATCCTAAAAACGCAAATTTGAGCGATTTAGAGCATAGAGTAAGCCGCATCACAGGCGAAATAATGAGAAATGGGCTATCAGATCGTTTTAAACAGGGTAGTGAGTCTGGTATGGACATGATAAAACGTATTAAAACAGAAATCACAAGCGAAGATATAGTCGAAATTTGGGAATCAAAACTCCAAGAAATGGGCGTAGTTATCGAGTAGAAATAGGCTGTTTTTTTAATTTCGTGCTATCATGATTTTATATTTAAATGAGTTAAGCAAGCCTACCTGTATATACAAAAAACCTTCGGTTTTTCGATATACAGGGACTTGTTAGGGTTCCACCCTAAGACCCGTAGCCCATCACAGATGGGCAAGTCAACATGATTGACTTAAAAGCAAAACCAAAGCCTGTTAAGGAGATGTGCGGTGAGTATACGAAGTAAAAATAAAATTTTCAGACTCACCGAGTTACAGCTAGAGCAACTGGAGAAGCACCTCGAAAAAGAGGGTACGACTTTTACAGACTTCATTCACTCCCTGATTCAACGTGAAGTTATGCAAGATGCCGTTACCGTTCAACAGACCCAACACGAAATAAAACCCACAAGAACAAAAATTAAAACAGTAGTCGAAGTGATTAAACGCTACCAAAAAACCGATCCAGCTTTATTGCTTGAGCTAGCTAAAATTGGCAACAACCTGAACCAAATCGCAAGGGCATTAAACATCATCAAAAATGCTGATCAGCAAGAACAGCGAAAGCTAGATATTTTTAGCGTGTTGCTTGTTTTAAAAGGCATCCAAACCGAGCTAGAAAAAATTTTCCCTGCCCTGCCTAAAATCAGTCGGCAAAGTCCTGAACGGCTTAAAAAAAGGCTGTCTTCAATCCAACTAGCAGAGGAAGACGAAAGTGCATATTAAATTCCTCGATCATGGAAAGGGCAGTCCTGCAAAAGCATCTGCATATTTACTCGATAAACTAGACCACCTAGGCAACGTCCGTGCAGGCATCGAAGTTTTAAAAGGGGATGCAACCACGTTCAACGCCATTTGTGACTCAAGCCCTCACCTATGGAAATACACCAGTGGCGTGATTGCATGGTCAAAAGACGATGAACCTACAGACGAGCAGATCAAAGAAGTCTTAGACGACTTTGAAAAACATGCATTCGCAGGACTAGAGCAATCGCAGCACCACCTTTTTGCCGTTTTACATACTGATGACGATGGCTCGAAGCATATTCATGTCTTAACGCCACGGATCGACTTAGAAAGCGGGAAATCACTCAATATTGCGCCCCCAGGGCATGAGAAACATTTCGACTCACTACGGGACTTTTTCAACACAAAATATCAATGGTCACGTCCTGATGACTTGCTTTTAATGCAGACCACACAAGAGCCGAATCACATTGCCAAGCTGAACGCCCAAGCAAAAAAAATTCTTAATGAGCAAGATCTCACAAACCTAACAAAATCACAGTTTTGCAAGGTAATAGATAATTACGTCAAAACTCTTTTAAAAACACAAACAGTAAAAAATAGAGCCGAAATTGTGAATTGTATCGAGCAACTGGAAGGTGTGGCATCAGTCCGAGCACAACAAACCGTAACTGTCACTCTCAATAATGGCAAAAAACATAGACTTTCAGGCGATTTTTATCATGAACAATTCGAAATTGGACTTTATTCAGAGCGTCTCAGAGCAGAAGCAGAAAGCCGACCAACTGCAAACGAGCTTGCAGCAGCTCTCACTGACGCTGATCAACTTCGAGCAACTTATCGGGCAAAGCGAGAAGCCTATAATCAACAGCACTACGCTTTTGCGAAAGGTACAGCAGACGACTATAGCCCTAGAATCGCACCTAAGCTCGATTTTGACCGAGATAGAGAATCTATCACCACAAGCAATAAAAACACTAACAACGAGCTATATGGAGCAAATAGAAGCACTCCAAGCAAAACTAGCGAATATAGATATTGCGGAAATATCAAAAGTGAAATCGAGCATAGATTCGTTTTCAATATCAATTCAGGCTCTACAGAACCACATCAACAGCCAGTTGCAGAGCATTTCGATAGACAAACCAAGTCTACAAAAGAGCATTCAATCCCAAATACAGCAAGCAATAGCGAACCAAAGCGAACAGATAGAGAGCAATATACAAACGCTGATCACGGAGAAATTGAACAGCCAGAGAGCATTTCACGGACTACTGGGGATAGTGATATTTTCAGTGTTGATGCTTTTAATCAGTTTTTATTTCGCCTTTCAAGCACGAGCCAACCTAAAAACAATCGAAGCACAAAAGCAAATGATTCAACAGAACGCACAAACGATCACAAGCCAAATCAACTATTTGAACAGTCTACGGAGATAAGGCATGCAGACCGAAATCGACCATTATTTGACAGAGCAAAACAGCTTATTGATGCAACAAAACAACTTGTTAGCCGAGCAAAACAAGGTTTTGAGTCAACAAGTCGATTCATTAAAGACCATCTTGACCGGCTACAGCGAAGTAGAGCAAGAATTACAGGACAAAATCAGCATTTTGCAATCGGAGAAACAGGCACAACAAGCCTTGATCTCGGCACTCAAAATCGAGCTATCCAAAATCGAGCAGGGCAACTTTTCGGAGCAGTTACAGCAAACATTTCAGGAAAACTTGAAAACCCAATTACAAACGCAATTAGCGAGAGCATTGAATCAACTGGATTTAAACAGCGCTGTCAGCGACTTGGTGAAGGTCGAGTTAGAACAAATTCAAATGACCATTGGCACACAGCAGACAGACATCGAGAAGGCACTCTCGAAAATCTTGCAATTGAAAGTACCAACCAACTTTTACGAAGATTTGGAGACGCAAAGCGAGCAGATCAATACGCTTGGGGAAACTGTAGAAAGATTAATAGCGTTAATCAACAACTTGAACGACTAGAAACCACAGTAGCGGAAATTCGACTCAAGCCAAAACCGGCTACGAATTTCAGTTACTTGCGAAGTGACGGTTATTACCCCGATTACGTTGGTAATCACAAAGAACTATGCAACAAGCAACAGGAAGCCTATAACAACAAAAAACCACTACAGTTGATTGATTATATACAGAAAAAATCTAAAAATTTAGAAACGTACATTAGCCGTGCACGTTCAAATATCCACGAATGGGAATACGATAAATTTGAGAAAATAATCAAAAACGACAATCAAATGCTGAAATATCTGCAATGTGAGAAGATTTTAGAGCCTCAAAATGACCATTTAAAACAGCAAAGAGAATCATATCAAGCGTGTTTAAAGAGTTTTGAGAGCATCAATAGTCATATTCACGAGATCAAAAACCCATCCCCTAAACGCAATATTTCTCAACAGATCTATGAACAAGATCACAAGCCACAGCCAAACAATGATTTAGATTTTTAGTAAATATCAACAATGATTTACTGAACAAATATCTATCATCTCTTGCCCGACTTTGAAAAATGGCTAAAGCCATATTTCAAAGCATCGAGCGAAGATAGGTTAAGCACCTAAACGCATTAATTTTTCTTGAATCGCATCACTGACAAAGGAGTTAAGAGAATTACTTGATGCTAAAACAGCTTTACGGTGCATTTCAGGGCTAATACGCACATTAAACGTGCCTTTAAATGGCTGATCAGGTTTTTTACCTAGTTCAGTACAAGATTCTAAATAGCCATCTACAGATTCTTTAAAAGCTTGCTCAAGTGCTTTTAATGTTTCTGCTTCATAGGTGATGAGATCACGGATAAACGCAAGTTTTCCAAACAATTCGCCTGTTTCGAGATCAGGTTCAATCGTACCAAGATAGCCTTTGTATTTTAAGTAGCTCATAAAAATCTCTCCTGCTTGAGTGCCTGTTTCACAGCTTTCAATGCTCCACCTTTGATTTCATTTTCAGGATGTGGCCTGTGCAGTAAAATCATGTGTTCAGTTTTTGCATTAAAAAAACGGACACGAGAGCCTGCCATTTCAAACTTTTCATAGCCGAGCTGATTCAGTAAAACGACTAAATCCTTATACGGAAATGTATTTTTTGCATTTCCGAATCTTTCTAGTAACTTTTCCGTTTTACCCATACTTTAACCCTACCATTACTGCAACTAAGTATAGTTACTTTTAAATAAAAATTGCAACTATCCATAGTTGCAATTTCGTATAAGAGATTTTATGTTAAATAAGATGGAACTTAGACAAAATTTTATTAATAGTTATGCATTCTGCACAGTTAGTTTTAGACCTAAAGCATTTACTACACGATTAATCGTATCAAAACGAGGTGCTGAATCTTGACGGAGTGCTTTGTAAAGTGCTTCACGTCCAATTCCTGCTTCTTTAGCGATTTGAGTCATACCACGAGCTTTAGCAATTACACCAAGTGCATGAGCTAGTTCAGCAGGGTCATTCTCTTCAAGAACCATATTAAGATACATTACAATATCTTCTTCACTCTTAAGTGCTTCTGCCATGTCAAAGCTAGGTAGATCAGCTATTTTAACCATTTTTCAATCCTCTAAAGATTTTGATAAATCAACAGCTCGTTCTATATCCTTTTGCTGTGTAGATTTATCACCACCTCCAAGCATCACAATGATTACATCACCATGTTTGATGTAATACATGCGCCAACCTGGTCCGAAGAACTCTCGCATTTCCCAAACACCTTCTTGAAGATGCTTTACATCGCCCCAATTACCACGCTGAACCTTATCTAATCTTCGATTCAGTTTAAGACGGGTCATACTGTCTTTAATGCTATCTAGCCATTCATCAAATTCAGGGAGACGTTTAATCTCGGTCATGAAAGTTCCTCTTTATTGTATTCGATCGAATACACAACATTATAATGAATATATTTTATGAGTAAATGAAATAATAAGAATATATTTTATCAATTGATTATTTAATAACCTATGTTCTTGGCAAAAGGTATCAAACCTGCTCATAAAAAAGCCGACTTGTTTCTAAGTCGGCTTTTTACTGTTTTTGAAGTCAGTCAAAATTTTATAACTATATGAAAAACAATAATATTTTAAATTGCGTTTCGTATAAGCTCTATTATGTTAAATAATTAAGGATAAAAGCTTTATTACTAAATAGAACAGTTGCTTAAAGCAGTATAGAGTTAAGTTTGCATTTTAATATCAAGTTGTCTTTCAGCACCGATAATCACCATACGAATCCCATTTTCAAAAATGTCATCCGCATTCATATTTTGTAAGGTATTCACTCCTTGGAGCATGAGTGGATATATAGTTGGATCGGCTTCGAATGGTGGGTCTGATCTTATTTCTTCTTGCTGCTCCTCAAGGACCCACCCAACAATAAACCTTCCTAATGTCATAAGTAATGCAACTGCTTCAACAGGAGAAAACCCAGCATGAGATAACAGCGCAACTTGGGCCTCAATCGTGTTGAAATGTCCTTGACTGGGGCTAGTTCTTGCATGTAGACGAGCACCATCACGGTAAGCTAGTAGTGCTCGACGAAAGCTTACAGAATTAGCGAGCAACCAATCTTGCCATGTCATCCCATCGATGGGTAAAGAAACTAAATGGTGTTCATTTATAATGGTTTCCGCCATTGCTTCCATTAACAAGGATTTATTCTTGAAATGCCAATATAGAGTTGGAGATTTAATACCCAATCGTTGAGCTAGCTTGCGTGTGGTTATTGAATCTATGCCTTCTTCATTCAACATATCCAATGCGGTACGCAGGACTATTTCACGTGTCAGACGTTGAGGTGCAATATCTTTTTTACTCATAAATCTATCACTGATAGGGAGTGTGTGAGAGAATATTAATTCTATCATTGCTAGAGAAGGCATTTGTGAAGAAATCATTGAGCGTGATTTTAATCACTATATTTCTGGATGCTGTTGGGATTGGTTTAATTATGCCGATCTTGCCTGAATTATTACGGTCATTGGCTGGAGCTGAAGCAGGCGGTGTTCACTATGGTGCTTTATTAGCTGTGTATGCTCTGATGCAGTTCATTTTTACACCTATCCTTGGAGCGTTGAGTGACCGATTTGGACGTCGACCTGTATTAATTATTTCAATTGCTGGTGCAACGGCTGATTATCTCCTAATGGCTGCTGCTCCTTCTCTATTGTGGCTATATATTGGTCGTATTTTTGCGGGAATTACAGGTGCCAACATGGCTGTTGCAACAGCTTATGTTTCAGATATTACTCCAGCCCATGAGCGTGCAAAAAGGTTTGGTCTCCTTGGAGCTGTCTTTGGTATTGGGTTTATAGCGGGTCCGGTAATAGGTGGAGTTTTGGGTGAATGGAACTTACATGCACCGTTCTTTGCTGCTGCTTTTATGAATGGGATTAATTTAATAATGACAGCAGTCTTATTAAAAGAATCAAAACACAGCAATAAAATGACTGAGAAGGTTCAGGAGCAATCAATATTAAAGAAATTATCCTATTTGATCACTCAACCTAATATGGCTCCATTGCTTGGTATCTTTTTAATTATCACATTGGTTTCACAAGTCCCCGCAACTTTATGGGTTATCTATGGGCAGGATCGTTATGGCTGGAGTATATTTATTGCAGGTGTTTCCCTTGCTAGTTATGGAATATGCCATTCTATTGCACAGGCTTTTGCTATCGCCCCTATGGTAAAGAGGTTTGGAGAGAAAAATACGTTGTTATGTGGAATAGCTTGCGATGCAATTGGTTTACTTCTTTTATCTATTGCTGTTGAAGAATGGGTGCCTTTTGCGTTGTTACCATTGTTTGCCCTTGGTGGAGTAGCCGTTCCTGCTTTGCAAGCAATGATGTCCAGAGGTATTAGTGATGAAAGACAAGGTGAATTACAAGGGCTATTAAGCAGTTTTAATAGTCTGGGGGCTATAATTGGTCCTGTATTAGTTACTAGCCTCTATTTTATGACTCAGGCATCAGCTCCTGGAATGGTATGGGCATTAGCTGCAATACTTTATGTAATCACCCTACCCTTATTGCTTAAGTATCGCCTGAATAAATATTCTGGAGTTCCATAAAATATTTAATTTATTGGTTTAAAAACTAATGGATTCTATAGTTTATCTAAAATTAACATAATACACCTTATACGAAACGTGTTATAATTAACCTTTAAATTCATACACTTATTTCAAAGTTTATAGCCCATCTTCCCCAAGTTGGGCTTTTTTTATGATTTTTCACGTTCCACGCTTAATAAGTGAACAATGTTCCACGGTTTTGATTAGATATTTTAATCATTCCAGTCAGAACCGAGCGAGTGTCTACGAGCGATTGAGCATCATAAAAATTTCGGCCTTGCCTTTTCCCTGATTACACACTCCCCTTAGCTTAATAACGAAAGATACAGAGCATCCCGAAGGGTGCGAACTTTGGAGCTTTTGCTTTTTTAAAATTTTAGATGCTATTTGCTAAAATTGCCCTCTGACGTAACGAAGTGGAGTTAAAAAAGTTTGAGCTTTAGCGAAAACATAGGGCAATTTTCATAAAAATTTTCTTTTTATTATTTTAATACTTTTAAAGACTTTTACGTCCTTTTATAGCCTTTGATAGCAAGCGTTTCAGAGCTTAACTATGGAGGGATATCTGCTAACTATGGAGGGATATCTGCTAACTATGGAGGGATATCTGCTTAACTATGGAGGGATATCTGCTAACTATGGAGGGATATCTGCATATAATTGACAACTATGTAGCAATATGAAAGACTCAATAGTATTCAATAAATCTAAAGCTAAAAAGATGGCTAAAAATAATCTTGTTGTGAAATCAAACCAAGTGGTCGAAGCCTCCTACACACTGACCACGCTTGAACAGCGGCTAATCCTCAGCGTCATAGCTCAAATTCCAAAAGGGCAAGAAGTCTCAGATGATGTGCTTTACCCAATTTCGATTGAAACGGTCGTCAAGCTTGGCGGAGATGCCAATATTTTTTACACCAACATAAAAGAAGCGCTAAACCGCCTGTATGATCGATCTATCGTACTTAGAGATATGGATGAATCAACGTCTTTCAGATGGATTCAACAAAAGCGAGAAACGAAGTCAGGGGAGCTTTCCATTCGCTTTTCAGCCCCTATCCTGCCATTTTTATCTAATCTCAGTACCGAATTCACAAAATACCTAGAATCCGATATCGTTGGCATGACTAGTACTTATGCCATCCGTTTTTATGAGCTGATGATGCAGTATAGAAGCACTGGAAAACGTGAGATTAGTCTTGAGGATCTACGCTGGATGTTCCAGCTACAGAATAAATATCCAGTATGGGCGGATCTAAAACGATGGGTGATTGACCAAGCAACTAAGGAAATCAATCAATACAGCCCTTACAAGCTTACAATTGAAACCAAGAAAACAGGACGGAAGATCACAAGTATCGTCCTAAGTTTCCAAGATAAAAAATTCTTAAAAGCAGACAAAGGGAAAAAATCAAATAAAACGTCACAAAACTGCGATTCTAGCGACTCTAAGCAAAAAACCGTAGAAATCCCTGCTAACTTAGCTAAACATCCTAAAAACGCAAATTTGAGCGATTTAGAGCATAGAGTAA
>NZ_VOYL01000071.1:0-8662 GCF_013420295.1 Acinetobacter sp. YH01018 | reverse complement strand
CATGAAATACGGTATTCTGATGTGACAAAACCTGAATCCTGGTCGTTAAAGTGTTTGTTTGCACTCATATTTTAACTGTTAGGACTCAGGTTTTTTTATTTAAAGCAAACTATGGGACAGCAGTGGCGAATATGCCCCTTTCATGTCATTTCAGGACTTATTTTTGTAACAGGACTCAGGTATATTGGCAAAAAAATAAACGGTAGTCCCTACTATGCTTCCAGCTATCAAAATGCCGATAAAATTTGAATGTCGCTCTTGCCAAACGGTTTACATGCAGAAATATAGCGCAGATGCTATTTTGACGTCTTACCCTAAATGTCCACATTGTCAGCAACCCGGTCAACTTCAGGGCACGATTGAAATGCAGGATCTATTCAAACATCCTATTATTATGGCTAACTACTATTGGAAAGATACATTACAACGCTTTCAACGCTCATAATTGAGCAAATGTCCTTATACTATAAAGCTTGAACACTAAAAATACAGCGCATTTAAATGCGCTGTATTTTTAATTGCAATTCTTGCATTGCCAGCAATATTATCTTCAGCTTTATCAACAAGAAAATCATCACTATTCTGCCCGCCCTGTCTGCCATCAAAATGGCTTATTATTGGGTTTGGCAGAAAAGGAAGATTTTCTGCAACATCCTTTCATTTTTGTATCGAGCTATATCAGACAGACATTGCATAGGCTAAGCAAATAACACTGGCCAAACCTAAAGCAAGACCGCATGCAGTTGCAGGTTTTAATTTTTCTTTAAACAGAATTAAGCCACTTAAAGCTCCCAGCAGCACCACAAGAATGTTCATGCCTGCAAACACAATTGCAGGTGTGTCTTTTAATAATATGTGTGCCTTGACATACAGGGCTATATTGGCAAAATTTAAAACTCCCAGCCCCAATCCAGCCAGAATATTTCGACTACTGCCTGCTGTTTTCGTGGTCATGCCAATATAAGCCAACGACAAGATGAAGGCACAGATAAACATCAAGTTTAGTGCTACAGCAAACTGCACTCCCAAGCCAGTGGTGTACTTGAGCAATACATCAATCAGCGCATAGCCACACCAGACCAATGCCAGATAAAGCAAGCCTTGCTTTGAAAATGGCTGCCCTTGCGCTGCTGCTTGATGTGAAAATAAAATACTGAGTACGGCGGAAATCCCTAATCCGATTCCGATTATTTTTAAGGTATTAAACTGTTCCTGAAAAATAAAGAATGCTGCCAACAGAGACAAAACCACCGATAAACGCTGGGCAATTTCCGTTTTGATAATACCGGCATATTGCAGTGATTTCGCCAAGCACAGGAAAATACTCGGTAGTAATACACCCAGCGCCACAATCAGCCACCACGGCGTATCGATAACTGATATGTGCTGTAAATCGGGCTTAAACCATAAAAAACAGAGTACACTTGCAGAGGCATAGTTCCAGACAATCATCTGCAAGGCATCAAAACCATTAGCCTTGCATAATTTAAACAACATTGAGATGACGACACTACAGCATGCTGCAGCCAATATAAGTTCCATCTTTTGCCTTATTTTCCCTATTTATCATGCTTTAGGAATGAGATACAGAAAAGCCCACAATAGATGTGGGCTTTTGATTATAGATAATCTTTAACGATTATTTATAACGATTCACCATTTTCTCTAAAGAAATTGGACGAATCTTGTCTGCATGACCTGCAGTACCAAATGCTGTATAACGATCTACACAAATTTGTTTCATTGCAACAATAGTTTCTGCAAAGAATTTACGTGGATCGAATTCGCTTGGTTTTTCCGCCATCATGCGGCGCATTGCACCAGTCGATGCCAAACGCAAGTCCGTGTCGATATTGATTTTACGAACACCGTGTTTGATTGCTTCAACCAGTTGTTCAACAGGCACACCATAAGTTTCCTTGATGTCGCCGCCAAATTCATTGATTACAGCCAACCATTCTTGAGGTACAGAACTTGAACCGTGCATGACAAGATGGGTATTTGGTAATGCCGCATGAATTTCTTTAATACGGTCAATTGCCAAGATGTCGCCTGTAGGTGGACGCGTGAATTTGTATGCACCATGTGAAGTACCTACGGCAATCGCCAAGGCATCTACATCGGTATCAGCAACAAACGAACGTGCTTCTTCAACTGAAGTAAGCAGTTGAGAATGGTCAAGCACACCTTCTGCACCTACGCCATCTTCTTCACCCGCCATACCTGTTTCAAGGCTACCCAGGCAACCAATTTCACCTTCAACTGAAACGCCACAGGCATGTGCCATTTGAACAGTACGGCGAGTCACGTCTACGTTGTATTCATATGAAGTTGGTGTTTTACCATCTTCACCCAAAGAACCATCCATCATTACTGATGAGAAGCCCAACTGGATAGAACGCTGACATACGTCAGGGCTGGTACCGTGGTCTTGATGCATTACCACTGGAATGTGTGGCCATTCTTCAATTGCAGCTAAAATCAGGTGACGTAAGAATGGAGCACCTGCATATTTACGAGCACCCGCAGATGCCTGCACAATGACAGGTGAATTTGTTTCGTCTGCGGCCAACATAATTGCACGCATTTGTTCTAAGTTGTTTACATTGAACGCTGGTACGCCGTAGTTGTGTTCTGCAGCGTGATCCAAGAGCTGGCGCATCGAGATTAGAGCCATAATATCCTCCCAGGTGATGCGCCATATTCTACATGCTGAATCATTTCAATTCAGCAACAAAACACACTATTTCAAAAAAAATCCCTGCTTATGCAGGGACTTTTAAATAAAAAACTACAAACTTATTGAGCAGTTGCTGTAGAGGCAGCATCATCTGTAGCGGCAGTCGCTTCATCTGCTGGTGCATTTGCCACTTCAGCAGGTACATCAGTATTTTTTTCATCCAGGACAGGCTTATCCAGTGCATCAATCGCTTTTTGCTGTTCTGGAGTCGTTTGCTCCTCTACTGCTGCTGAAGCGGCAGTTTCAGTTTTAGGTGCTTCATCTTTCTTGGCACAGGCAGTCAAAGCCAAAGGTAAAATCACAAGTGCTGCAAGTGTTAATTTCAGGTTCATCACATTTTCCTACGACAGGAGATTTAATGACCGGAATTTTATTGCAGATATATTGCATTTTTATGACCAAAAAATGAATCACTCAAATGAAAAGGCATGAAAAAAGGCTGACCGAAGTCAACCTTTGATACTTTTAAAAGAATGTATTAAGCGCGTTCTAAAAGCACAGCAACCGCTGGAAGGGTTTTGCCCTCAACAAATTCAAGGAATGCACCACCACCCGTAGAGATATAACCGATCTTGTCTGCAACGTCGTATTTATCAATCGCAGCTAAAGTATCGCCACCACCTGCAATAGAGAAACCATCAGATTCTGCAATTGCTAAAGAGAGTGCTTTCGTACCTTCACCGAACTGATCTACTTCAAATACGCCAACAGGACCATTCCAGAGAATCGTTTTTGATGTTTTCAGGATTTCAGCAAATGCTTTCGCAGTTTCTGGACCCACATCCAAAATCATGTCGTTGTCTGCAACATCTTCCACTTTTTTTACTACAGCTTTAGCCGCAGCCAATGAACCGAGGAAATCATCAAAGTTAATTTCAGCAGCATCTGCAACCACAACGTCAGTTGGAAGCGGTACAGAAACTTTTGCTGCGATCGCTTTTGCAGTATCGATCAAATCATTTTCGCAAAGTGATTTACCCACGTTGTAACCAGCCGCAGCCAGGAAGGTATTGGCAATACCGCCACCTACGATAATTTGATCGCAAATATCTGAAAGTGAAGTGAGTACATCAAGCTTAGTTGATACTTTAGAACCCGCAACAATCGCAACCATTGGTTTTTCAGGGGTTTTAAGTGCACGACCCAAAGCATCCAATTCTGCTGCAAGTAAAGAACCCGCAGCCGCTACTTTTGCAAAACGCGCCACGCCTTCAGTTGACGCTTCTGCACGGTGTGCAGTACCAAATGCATCCATCACAAATACATCGCAAAGCGCGGCATATTTTTGTGCAAGTTCAGGGTTGTTTTTCTTTTCCCCAACATTGAAACGGCAGTTTTCAAGAAGTACCACTTGACCAGCTGCAACTTCAACACCATCTAAATAATCAGTGAAAAGTTTGACTTCCTGGCCCAAAGCTTCAGTTAAGTACGCTGCAACTGGCGCCAAAGATTGTTCAGGTTTTGGCTCACCTTCAACTGGACGACCAAGGTGTGAATAAACCATGACTGCTGCACCTTTTTCCAAAGCCGCTTTAATGGTTGGCAATGCTGCGCGTAAACGTGCATCACTGGTAATTACACCGTTTTTAACAGGAACGTTTAAATCTTCACGAATTAGTACACGCTTACCTGCCAAATCCAGGTCAGTCATACGCTGAAAGTTCATGTATAGCTCACTTTATAGATATAAAAAACGCCCCGATTTTAAATGATTATGTAGAAAAAGGTTAGCATCTTTTGCAGAAAAGCTGTCGAAAGGCAAAGTTTTGATTATTATAGTCAAAAGCCACATCATGATTTAGAGCTTATGTCTATTCACCCAGATCCAAATATCAATCGTTTAAATGTTTTAGGCGAACCCTTGGCAAGCTGTTGCTACTCTCCTATTACCGGTTATTTTCGTAACGGCTTTTGTCATACGGCGACCACAGATCTAGGTCAGCATACGATGTGTGCACAAATGACCGCTGAGTTTCTTAATTTTTCGCAAAAAGTAGGTAATGACCTGATCACACCTCTTCCAGAAGTCGATTTCCCAGGTCTAGAACCGGGTGATTTCTGGTGCATTTGTGTAACCCGTTGGGTTGAAGCATATCAGGCTGGTATTGCTCCGCCTATTAAAATACAAGCTTGCCATCAAGCTGTGCTCTCATATGTTCCGCTTGATGTGCTCATGGAATATGCAGTGTAATGAATACTCCCAACATTATTTTGGCTTCAAGCAGTCAAACCCGTAAAGAGCTGATGAATCGTCTCCGTATCGACTATCAGAGCTTGGTACCAGATATCGATGAATCCCCACGGGGCGAAGACCATGCAGATGAACTGGCGAAACGGCTAGCTTTTGAAAAGGCCAACATTATTGCCGAACAATATCCCGATGCTATTGTGATTGGTTCCGATCAGGTGGCGTGGCGTGAAGGGGCACCCGATATTTTTATTGGCAAACCTTTGACTGTGGAAAAAGCCATCAAACAGTTACAGGCCAATTCGGACAAAATCGTTTATTTCAGTACCGCCCTCAGCGTACAGCAAAAATCGACGGGATTTGAACAGACTCTGGTTGAACATTATAAAGTGAAATTCCGCAAACTGGGTTTGGCCGAAATTGAACGTTATATTGAAGTCGATCAACCTTTAATGTGTGCAGGCAGTTTTAAGTGTGAAAGTCTCGGCATTAGTCTGTTTGAACAGATGACCGGGCAAGATCAAACCACTTTGATGGGTATGCCGATGATTCAACTTTGTCATATCCTGCGTCAGTTGAATGTGTTAGTGCCCTAGCTCAAATTCTGCTTAAGCCAATCCTTCCATGACTTGAATGGTTGGCTTATTTGAGGGTTCCGCCCCCTTTGTTCAAGTTTTTTCTGTCCATGATTCATGGCTAGCATTGCGCTATTATCAATTTCAAAACTTCCCACACTACTTCACTCCCATAATGCAGACTAAGGAATCTTCCCCAACTGATTTACAACTTGCTCTCACCTGCAACTCCATAGACAATAAGCATAAATTTATAGGTGCTTTATCTTATGTCCCAGCCTCTAGACGTGCTTGGCGGAATTACCGCCGAACAATTCCTTGCCGAATACTGGCAAAAAAAACCATTACTGGTTCGTAACGCTCTCCCTGAAATTGCAGGCCTTTTAGAACCTCATGATGTTATGGAACTGGCGCTAGATGAAAATGTCACTGCCCGCTTAATCAAGCAAAAAGATAAAGACCCAAATCAATGGTCAGTGAAGTCTTCACCTTTGATTAAAGCAGACTTTCAGAAGATGCCTAAGCTTTGGACTCTACTGGTTCAGGCCGTAGACCATTATTCATTTGATCTCGCTGAACTGTGGAAGAAATTTCCCTTCATTCCGCTGTGGCGTCGTGATGACATCATGGTGTCTTATGCGCCTAAAGGTGGATCTGTCGGCAAGCACTTCGATTTTTATGACGTGTTCCTGGTACAAGGTTATGGTCATCGCCGCTGGCAATTGGGACAAATGTGTGATGCAGATACTGACTTCGTTGCAGGACAACCTTTAAAATTACTTCCTGACATGGACGTGAATTTTGATGAGGTGCTTGCTCCCGGTGATCTACTATATGTACCGCCTGGTTTATCACACTACGGCGTAGCGGAAGATGACTGCCTGACTTTTTCTTTCGGTTTCCGCATGCCGAACGTGGCAGAAATGATGGATCGCGTCAGTGACAAATTCGCAGACGATCAGTTGCTTAAAAATCCATTAAAAGACATTCTGCGTGACAAAATCAGCCCGATTGGTCAAATTACCCAAAATGAGCTGGAGTATTTAAAAACCGAACTTTTGGCACAATTGCAAAATCCGGCTGTGCTTGAGGATGCCCTGATGAGCCTAATGTCAGAAGCGAAATATCCGGAAAATATTCCAGAGGCGGAAGCCATTGGTACAGGTGATCTGGAAGAAGCTTTGGATCAGGGCTATTCACTTATGCTCGAGCCGGCATCACGCCTGCTTTATACTGAAGCTGAAGGTGAGTTGCTATTTTGGGCAAATGGTGAAGGTATTTGTATTTCCGAAGTTTTTGCCCCAATTTTAAAACAGTTGGCTGATGGCGGTTCAGTATTACTGGATGAAAATTTGTATGATCCAGACATTCTCGAAGACATTGTGAATTTGCTCAATGAATCTATTCTGATGCTGTTGCCTGCGGCAGATGAAGAATAAATAAAGCTACAAAATGGGGAAAATAATATTTTCCCCATTTTTATATTTTAAAAAATTTATATTTATTTCTTCTCAAGATTAAAAACAAAATAACTCGCTCATTTTAATTTTTTCCAATTTTATAAAATGATGAAATAGTAACCAATATCTAAAAATTAAAAAAAATTTAATTGCTTATTTCAGCTGAACAATCGCCTGAATGATGGTGCAACCCGGTTCAGAAGATAATTTAAACTCGCCGCCCATACGTTCCAAACGCATTTTCATACTGCGCATGCCAATACTTAATCCCTGTTGCACTACACTATCTGCATCAAAACCAACACCGTCATCTTCTATACTCAAAATAAACTGGTTTTCTCGAATATAGACCATCGCTATTTTTACCTGCCTGGCCTGACTATGTTTAATAATATTGGTCAGGCTTTCTTCCAGTACCCGAATCAAGGTGAGACACTGCAAAGCACTCGGCACGGCTTGCCATTCCTGCGGAAAAATCCATTTAGAACGAATATCCAGTTCATCCATAAGCTGACTAAAACGATGCCTAACGGGTGCCACCCACAGTATGGGATTAACTGGAATTTTATTATCTGCAGATGAACCACTATCGATAATTTGCCTAAGGTCATCTCTTAGTAATTTAAGCATCGATAAAAATTGCTTGTTGGAAATATCATGCGTACTTTGATCCACTAAAATCATCGAGCGAACCAATGATGCGCCCAAACCATCATGTAAATCATGGGATAAATTGATTCTTTCTTGTAGCTTGACATTTTTAAGCTCTAATTGATGTTTTTCATTCAAACTGGAGCTTAAATCATTACTGACCTGCTGAACTTTCATTTCTAGCTGGGCATTAAATGTTTCAATTTTTTTAACATTACGTGCCAATCTTGAACCTAATATAATTACCATAAAAAAGGTGATAATCGGTCCGGTATAGGGAGATAATGGTCGAACATCCTTTACAACCACCTCTCCCGATAATAATAAAAGGTCGAATATCATAAAAATGACAATAGCGCTTAGGCAAATGGCTAAAAAGATATAATCTGTTCTTTTAGATTGAATTGCGTAATAACAGGCATATAGATAACCGATAATAAACAGTCCAACATAGATTAAAAATATCAGCGCAAAAACCCAATAAGCTGACTGCTGCGGGGTGAGAAAAATACCTGCAATAATCAGTCCCGTAATTCCCCAAACAACTGTCTCAACTTTAATAAAGCGCTTTTGGATAAACCTGAATGAATAAATACAGAAACTTACAACATAAAGAATAAAAAAAGCCAAATTGGCCTGTGCTGCAATTAGTGTATTTGGATAGGGAAATGTTTCTGTAGTCAACATATTGGAAATAAATAGCACCCATAACAAGGAACTTAAGGCAAACCATCCAAAAGTAGTTTCTTTTCGCCGCGATAACCAGATAACAAAACAGATCACCCCAAACGTAATGGATAAAATAAGATTAATTTGAAATAAAGTTCTGCGATTCCATATCTGACTTTGATATGACTCGTAATTGTTTTGTACATTATTAAGTTGACAAAAACAACTAAACATGCGAAAAGACATTTTTGGTTAACCTGAGTTCGATATAAAAAAGAGTAGAAAAAAAGCCCTGAATTTATAACATATTGGTTCTCAATACAAAATGTTATAAAACAAGGCTTCTCGATGGATCATATTACCGAATTATTTTGTATTT